>NZ_JAJDML010000041.1:0-35280 GCF_020594215.1 Blautia sp. DFI.1.216 | reverse complement strand
AAAACATTTGTTGTCAAGGTTCAGTTTTTGGCTACGAGTTTTATTTTCGTAGCAAATACTGTTTTTGAAATTAATGTTGCAGTACTCACCGGTGTTAAGAAGTTTGATGAAAATAAAGAGAATACAGTAGCAGTGAGCAGGAATAACCTGCTGGGGAAGTGGTATATTTCTTTTAATTATCCATTCTGGAAAATAAAGGAATACGACTCATCTGCTGAGGCCGATAAAGCAGTTCAAAGTGGCGAGGCAGACTGCTTTGTTGTGAAGGCAGGACAGTCATTAAAGACACTGGAGGACAGCAAAATGCGCAGTATTTTTCTTACGAAATCCGGCGCTTCCTGCTTTGCGGTCACCAGGGAAAACACAACATTAATGAATATCCTGAACAAAACCATTCAGACTCTGCCTGCTTCCAGACTTTCCAGTCAGTTTTACGTATATGAAAACGCACCGGGCAAGGTTACTCTGGCAGAATACATAAAGGATAATCTGCGGGTAGTTTCCATTTGGTTTGTAAGTGTGGTCTTGATTATTGTATGGATTATAGTTTATCTGCTGATACAAGCGAGAAAAGCCAAGATTCAGGCAGAAAAGGCTAATGCCGCCAAATCAGAGTTCCTTTTCAATATGTCTCACGATATCCGGACACCCATGAATGCCCTGCTGGGATACAGTGAGCTGATAAAAAGGGAACTGACTGATCCGAAACTTCTGGATTATCAGGAGAAGATGGAACAGTCCGGAAATCTGCTTCTGTCTATTATCAATAATGTGCTGGACATGGCCCGGATTGAAAGCGGTAAGGTGGAACTGGATGAAGATTATGTGAAGATCAGAGATATTTATCAGGGAATTTACAAAATTTTCCAGGCGGAAGCGGAGAAAAAATGTATTCACCTTAAGATGGAATATGATGTCAAGCATGAGCACGTAATCTGCGATGAGACGAAGAACAAGGAAATTTTCCTCAATCTGATCAGTAATGCGGTAAAATATACAGCTTCAGGGGGAAGAGTTACCATAAGGATCACAGAGCTTGACTGTGACAGGAAAGACTATGTGCGGATACGGACTCAGGTAATTGATACAGGTATCGGAATGAGCGAAGAATTCCTTCCATCTCTCTTTGAGGCTTTTGCCAGGGAACGAAATACAACAGACGGAAAGATTGCGGGAACAGGTCTGGGAATGCCGATCATAAAGAAGTATATTGATATGATGTACGGAACTATTGAAGTAGAAAGTAAGCAGGGAGAAGGAAGTAAATTTACAGTTACCCTGGAATACAGGATTGCTGATAAGAGCTACTATGAACAGGATACGGAAAAATCTTCAGATGTGGATGAAACAGACAGAATCAGCGGAAAACATATTTTGCTTGCCGAGGATAATGATCTGAATGCGGAAATCGCACAGTTTATCCTGGAGGATATGGGACTTATGGTTGATCGTGTTGAGGATGGAGTTCAGTGTGTGTCAAGGATAGAACAGAAACCGGCAGGCACCTATGACCTGATCCTTATGGATATCCAGATGCCGAACATGGACGGCTACAGGGCAACTGAGATGATCCGCGGACTGTCAGATAAAGACAAAGCCACTATTCCAATCATAGCCATGACAGCCAATGCCTTTGAGGAAGACAGAAAAAAGGCACTGGCAAAAGGAATGAACGGACATATTGCAAAACCTGTTGATGCAGAAAAAGTTGAGAAGACTATTTGTTCGGTTTTAGGCAGCCAGAGTGAACAGTAACGCGACACGTTAAAGTACAGAACAGGTATTCGCTTGCTCTGTACTTTTTTTATATGGGATGATATACTGAAAATATAACCATATTAAACATATTTCAATTTTTGATAAGTGAAATTTGATTAAAACAGGAGAATATTATGGATCATTTTGAATTGCATTCCGAGTACAAGCCAACTGGAGATCAGCCTCAGGCAATTGAACGTCTGGTCAGAGGCTTTAAAGAAGGCAACCAGTTCGAAACTTTACTGGGTGTCACCGGTTCCGGCAAGACATTTACCATGGCGAACGTCATCGCCCAGCTAAACAAACCAACTCTCATCCTCGCCCACAACAAAACTCTCGCGGCGCAGCTTTACGGTGAGATGAAAGAATTCTTCCCTGAGAACGCAGTGGAATATTTTGTCTCCTATTATGACTACTATCAGCCGGAGGCTTATGTCCCGTCTTCAGACACCTATATTGCCAAAGACTCCTCCATCAATGACGAGATTGACAAACTCCGTCTCTCTGCCACAGCCGCAATGTCAGAGCGGAAAGACGTAGTGGTCATTTCCTCCGTTTCCTGTATCTACGGACTGGGTTCCCCTCAGGAATTCTTTGACATGATGATTTCCCTGCGTCCGGGAATGACCAAAGACAGGGATGAGGTAATCCGGGAGCTGATCGACATTCAGTACACCAGAAATGAGATGGACTTCCACCGAAGCACCTTCCGTGTCCGTGGAGATACCCTGGAAATTTTTCCTGCCAACAGCTCCGATACAGCCGTGAGAGTAGAATTTTTCGGAGATGAGATCGACCGTATTTCAGAAATTGATGTACTGACAGGAGAAATCAAATGCCAGCGTTCTCATATCAGTATCTTCCCTGCATCCCACTATGTAGTGCCAGCAGAACAGATCCAGAGAGCAGCTGTAGCAATAGAAGAAGAATTAAAAGAACGTGTAGAGTATTTCAAAAGCGAAGACAAGCTTCTGGAAGCCCAGCGAATCTCAGAACGCACCAATTTCGACATTGAAATGATGAAAGAAACCGGATTCTGTTCAGGAATCGAAAATTATTCCAGACATCTGTCAGGATTAAAGCCCGGACAGCCGCCATACACACTGCTGGACTATTTTGGAGATGACTTCTTACTTATTATAGACGAATCTCATATCACAGTACCTCAGGTAGGAGGAATGTACGCCGGTGACCAGAGCCGGAAGCAGACATTGGTGGACTATGGTTTCCGTCTTCCTTCGGCAAAGGACAACCGTCCTTTAAGCTTCGAAGAATTCGAATCCAAACTGGATCAGGTCATGTTTGTATCTGCCACTCCGGGACAATATGAGTATGATCATGAACTCCTCCGTGCAGAACAGATCATCCGTCCAACCGGACTTCTGGATCCGAAAGTAGAAGTCCGCCCCATTGAAGGCCAGATCGATGATCTGATCGGAGAAGTAAACAAAGAAGTGTCAAAGAAACACAAAATCCTGATTACCACTCTCACCAAACGAATGGCAGAAGACCTGACAGAATATATGAAAGAAGTAGGAATCAGAGTCCGTTACCTCCATTCCGATATCGATACCTTAGAGCGTGCCCGCATTATTCGTGATATGCGTCTGGATGTTTTTGATGTTCTGGTAGGAATCAACCTTCTTCGAGAAGGCCTGGACATCCCGGAGATCACCCTGGTAGCAATCCTGGATGCAGACAAAGAAGGCTTCCTCCGTTCCGAAACCTCTCTCATCCAGACCATCGGACGAGCTGCCCGAAACAGTGAAGGCCATGTAATCATGTACGCAGACAACATGACCGATTCCATGCACAAAGCCATCACCGAAACCAACCGCCGCCGCACCATCCAGGAAGCCTACAACAAAGAACACGGAATTACTCCGACTACTATCAAAAAAGCAGTCCGCGACCTCATCGCCGTATCCAAAGCAGTAGCCGAAACCGAAGTTCGACTCCAGAAAGACCCAGAGTCCATGACCCGTAAAGAACTCACCAAACTCATCGCCCAGGTAGAAAAACAAATGCGCGCCGCAGCCGCAGATCTCAACTTCGAACAGGCCGCCGAACTACGTGATAAAATGATCGACCTGAAAAAGAATCTGGATATTTTAGATAAATAGTGCTATACTGAGTCTTTTTCATCTGTGTAATCGAATTTGAAGACAAGCAAGTGATATAGTTATTCTATAGCAATCCTCTAAAATAATGTATCTTAATCCAGCCCATCAGAGTGTGAAATCCTGCGTCAGATATCTTCCTTGTCTTTCGCACTTTGCTGAACTGTCTTAAATGCATTATTTACAAGGATTGCTATAGAAGAGGCGATTCGCCTCCCAGGCGAGAGCCCCGCCTGTATAATCGTCCTGAACAGCCAGCGGGGAGAAATTATTGATATTGTGTGCATTTGCAGGATGCTTAGAGATACTTAGTCTGCAGAAATCTGCGTTATGAGCCGGCTGCATCACCTGTCTGAGCGGAGTTTGCGACGGAGCGAGTTTGACAAGCCGGCTCATGCCTTTAGCAGATTTCTGCAGACTTAGTATCTCTTAGCGTCCGAAACCGCACACAATATCAATAATTTCTCCCCGCGTCCCCTTTCTATAACATAATCTTAATAACCCCTATTGTTCATAAAATAACAAAAAATTCACAAAATAATATTGACAAACCAAATCAAGAGTGCTATCTTATGAGCATAAGGTGTTAGCACTCCTAAAACATGAGTGCTAACAAACCAAAAACAAAGGCAGTAAAGGAGTGGAACTTCATGGATCAGGAATTAGATGATCGTAAAAAGAAAATACTAAAAGCCATCATCAAAACCTACATGGAAACAGGCGAACCGGTGGGTTCCCGGACCATTTCCAAGTTTGCAGATTTAAATGTAAGCTCTGCCACCATCCGGAATGAGATGTCAGACCTGACAGATATGGGATATATCGTACAGCCCCACACCTCAGCCGGAAGAATTCCTTCTGATAAAGGTTATCGCCTCTACGTAGACGAGCTGATGAAAGAAAAGGAATCAGAGGTTCAGGAAATCAAGGATCTCATGATAGAGAAAACTGACAAACTGGATAAAATGTTGAAGCAGGTAGCAAAGGTACTGGCCTCCAATACCAACTATGCAACAATGATCTCTGTTCCACAGTACAGCGGAAGCAAGATTAAATTCATCCAGCTTTCCCGTGTGACACCCCTTCAGCTTGTGGCAGTAGTAGTGAGTGATAACAATGTCATCCGAAACCAGATCATCAATCTGGATGAGGAGATGGACGATCAGACAATCCTGAAATTAAATCTTCTTCTTAACACCAACTTAAATGGGGTGCCCATTCAGGATATCAACCTGGGAATGATTGCCCGCCTGAAAGAACAGGCAGGTGTACATGGCTCTGTGGTTGGCACAGTCCTTGATGCAGTGGCAGACACCATCCAGGTAGACGAAGACGATATGCAGATATATACTTCAGGAGCAACCAACATTTTCAAGTATCCGGAGCTTGCAGACACAAGCAAAGCGAGCGAGCTGATTTCAGCATTTGAAGAGAAGCAGGATCTGGTAGACCTGGTGAAAGAGAGAATGTCTGATACAGAGAACACAGGAATTCAGGTGTACATTGGTGATGAGATGCCGGTGCAGACCATGAAAGACTGCAGTGTAGTCACAGCCACTTACGAACTTGGAAAAGGAATGCATGGTACCATCGGTATCATCGGTCCCAAGCGTATGGATTATGCAAACGTAGTTGACAGCCTGAAGGCTTTGAAAGTCCAGCTGGACGAACTGATTAAGAAAGAGAGTTAGAAAGGCGGTAATAGAGAGTGTCAGAAGAAACAAAGAACACAGCTCAGGAAGAAGAGACAACAGATACTCCGGTAACAGAAGAAACTGTTGAGAATGAACCTGAAGTTGTAGAGAACGGCGAAGCAGAAACAGAGGAAATCCCGGTAGAGGACGGAGACGAGGAAGCTTCCCAGGATGACAAGAAAGACAGCAAATCAAAAACTTCTTTCTTCGGCAAGAAGAAAAAAGAAAAAGATAAATTTGAACAGCAGATTGAAGAACTTACAGACAGGCTGAAACGAAACATGGCTGAATTCGATAACTTCCGTAAGAGAACGGAGAAAGAGAAATCCAGCATGTATATCATCGGAGCCAAGGACATAGTTGAGAAAATGCTTCCGGTTGTGGATAACTTCGAGAGAGGTCTTGCACAGGCACCTGAAGGAGATTCTTTTGCAGATGGCATGAAGATGATCTATAAACAGCTGATCACCACATTAGATGAGCTGGGCGTGAAACCGATTGAAGCAGTGGGTAAGGAATTTGATCCGAACTTCCACAACGCAGTAATGCATGTGGAGGATGAAGAAGCTGGTGAGAATATTGTGGTAGAAGAATTCCAGAAGGGTTACACCTACAAGGATTTCGTAGTCCGCCACAGTATGGTAAAAGTAGCCAACTAATTTACATGAAAATATAGAATATATCAAATCTAGTTGAAAATAAACAGGAGGAACAAGATTATGGGAAAAATCATTGGTATTGACTTAGGTACAACAAACAGCTGTGTAGCCGTAATGGAAGGCGGACAGCCAACAGTTATCGCTAATACAGAAGGCGCAAGAACAACACCATCAGTTGTCGCTTTCACAAAAACAGGAGAACGTCTTGTAGGTGAACCTGCAAAACGTCAGGCAGTAACAAACGCAGAGAGAACAATCTCTTCCATTAAAAGAGAGATGGGTACTGACTATCGTGTAACAATCGACGACAAGAAATATTCCCCACAGGAAATTTCCGCTATGATTCTTCAGAAACTGAAAAAAGATGCAGAAGGATACCTTGGTGAGAAAGTTACAGAAGCAGTTATCACAGTTCCTGCATATTTCAATGATGCTCAGCGTCAGGCAACAAAAGATGCTGGTAAAATCGCAGGTCTTGATGTAAAACGTATCATCAACGAGCCAACAGCAGCAGCTCTTGCATATGGCCTTGACAATGAAAAAGAACAGAAGATCATGGTATACGATTTAGGTGGCGGTACATTCGATGTATCTGTAATCGAAATCGGTGACGGCGTTATCGAAGTACTTTCCACAGCAGGTAACAACCGTCTTGGTGGTGATGACTTCGACCAGAAAGTTACAGATTACATGCTTGCAGAGTTTAAGAAAGCAGAAGGCGTAGACTTAAGCAATGATAAGATGGCACTTCAGAGATTAAAAGAAGCTGCAGAGAAAGCAAAGAAAGAGCTTTCTTCCGCAACAACTACAAACATCAATCTGCCATTCATCACAGCTACAGCAGAAGGCCCGAAACACTTCGATATGAACCTTACAAGAGCTAAATTCGATGAATTAACACATGACTTAGTAGAAATGACAGCAGAACCGGTACGTCGTGCACTTTCAGATGCAGGTATCACAGCATCTGAACTTGGCCAGGTACTTCTGGTTGGTGGATCTTCCCGTATCCCGGCTGTTCAGGATAAAGTAAGACAGTTAACAGGCAAAGAGCCAAGCAAGAACCTGAACCCGGATGAGTGTGTAGCACTTGGTGCTTCTATCCAGGGTGGTAAACTTGCAGGTGATGCAGGTGCAGGTGATATCCTTCTTCTGGATGTTACTCCACTGTCACTGTCCATCGAGACAATGGGTGGTATTGCAACAAGACTGATTGAGAGAAATACTACAATTCCTACAAGAAAGAGCCAGATTTTCTCAACAGCAGCAGACAACCAGACAGCAGTAGATATCAACGTTGTACAGGGTGAGCGTCAGTTTGCAAAAGACAACAAATCCCTTGGTCAGTTCCGTCTGGACGGAATCCCGCCAGCACGTCGTGGTGTTCCGCAGATTGAAGTTACATTTGATATCGATGCAAACGGTATCGTAAATGTATCTGCTAAGGATCTTGGAACAGGTAAAGAACAGCACATCACAATCACAGCTGGTTCTAACATGTCTGATTCCGATATCGACAAGGCAGTAAAAGAAGCTGCTGAGTTTGAAGCACAGGATAAGAAACGTAAAGAAGCAATCGATACAAGAAACAATGCTGATTCCATGGTATTCCAGGTTGAGAATGCACTGAAAGAAGCCGGAGACAAGATCGATGCTAATGATAAAGCTGCTGTAGAAGCAGACCTGAACGCACTGAAAGATTTACTGTCTCAGACTGCAAATGCAGAAGAGATGACAGATTCTCAGGTAGCAGATATCAAAGCTGCTCAGGAGAAGATGATGGAAAGTGCTCAGAAGCTTTTCGCTAAAATGTATGAGCAGACACAGCAGGCAGGCGGCCAGGCAGGACCGGACATGAATATGGGCGGCGGTGCAGCAGGCAGCACAGATGCAGGAAACAACGATGATGTTGTAGATGCTGATTACAAAGAAGTATAATGTGACATTTCTGTAAAAGCAGAGATTTGCAACGGAAATATCAATAATAACTGTTCAGTGGGAGAGTCTCTCTCACTGAATAGTTGTGTTATAAATAAAACGGGTATAGGATTAAAATCATGGCTGATAAGAGAGATTATTATGAAGTCTTAGGCGTGGACAAAAGCGCCGATGACGCAACACTTAAAAAAGCATATCGTAAGCTGGCCAAGAAGTATCACCCGGATGTAAATCCAGGAGATAAAGAGGCTGAGGCGAAATTTAAAGAGGCAACAGAGGCTTACACCATCTTAAGCGATCCGGAGAAGAGAAAACAGTATGACCAGTTTGGCCATGCGGCTTTTGAAAACGGTGGCGGAGGTGCCGGCGGCGGCTTCGGAGGTTTTGATTTTAACGGTGCTGATATGGGTGATATCTTCGGCGATATTTTCGGCGATTTATTTGGCGGCGGCAGCAGAAGCAGACGTGCCAATAATGGTCCGATGAAGGGAGCTAATCTCCGCGCACGCGTAAATATTACTTTTGAAGAAGCTGTCTTTGGCTGTGAGAAGGAACTGGAGATCGTACTGAAAGACGAGTGCACCACCTGTCATGGAACAGGTGCGAAGCCGGGTACTTCACCGGTAACCTGTCCGAAATGTCATGGAGAAGGTCAGGTTGTTTATACACAGCAGTCCATGTTTGGAATGGTGCGTAATGTACAGACTTGTCCGGATTGTCATGGATCAGGTAAGATCATCAAGGATAAATGTACTTCCTGCCGCGGAACCGGATATACATCTTCAAGAAAGAAGATTCAGGTATCTGTACCTGCAGGTATTGACAATGGTCAGAGCATCCGCATCCGTGAGAAGGGTGAACCGGGTACAAACGGAGGCCCGAGAGGCGATCTGCTTGTAGAAGTAAATGTTGCACGTCATCCGATCTTCCAGAGACAGGATATGAATATCTTCTCTACTGCGCCTCTTACATACGCGCAGGCAGCACTGGGCGGTACTGTACGTATCAACACAGTGGATGGAGAGGTTGAATATGAAGTGAAACCCGGAACTCAGACAGACACAAGGATCCGTCTGAAGGGAAAAGGTGTACCGTCTCTGAGAAATAAGAATGTACGTGGCGATCATTATGTGACTTTCGTTGTGCAGGTTCCTACAAACCTCAACGAAGAAGCAAAAGAAGCACTGCGCAAATTCGATGAGGCGTGTGGTAACCGTCCGAAATCAAAAGATTCTGATGATTTTGAAAAACCGGAAAAGAAGAAAAAGAGTTTCATGGATAAATTAAAAGAGACTTTTGAGGATTAATTATAAAAGAAAATTAAAGAAAAGAGGTTTACCCTCTTTTCTTTTTTTGTATAGTCGTGTATATTGAAGAGTAACGGTAAAAATCAGATGAACAGACAGGAATAAAAGTTTCCTGAGAAATGGAGAGATATTTGACAAAAACAGAGAAGATCGCAGCTTTTCGGGAGAAGTATCTCCCTGTATGGGTAATTTTGCCGCTGATAAGCATTTTTGTATTAAACTGTCTTATTTACTGGGGAAGCGGAGTACTGACAGCAGACAGATATCATTTTGATTTTACCATGTCACTGGACAGGGCAGTGCCGTTAATACCACAGTTTATCTGGATTTATATTCTGGCATTTCCTTTTTGGGCTGTGAATTATATTCTGGCTGCACAGAGAGGAAAAGATGGATTTTATCGGTTTGTGGCAACTGATCTGACTGTTCATATTACATGTTTTATTATTTTTCTGGTTTTGCCAACTACCAATGTCAGACCTGAGATTGCAGGAACTACATGGTCCCAGCAGATGCTTAAGTTTGTTTATCTCATGGATGGTGGAAACAGTCCGTCTAACTTATTTCCGTCAATCCATTGTTATGTAAGCTGGCTGAGCTGGCGCGGAGTCAGTAAATCAGAGAATATTCCAAAATGGTATCAGCATTTTTCACTGACTTTTGCAATACTGATCATTATTTCTACCCAGGTGCTTAAACAGCATTATCTGGTGGATGCCATTGCCGGAGTTGCACTGGTAGAACTGGCGTGGAGATTTTACAGCAAAGGAAACCGCCACGAGATATTCAGACATTTTTTTGAAAAAATAAGTGAAGCATGCAGTCGGTGGGTAAATAAGAATTGACTGGATGTGGTGAGATGCTGCATTATGGGAATAGCTGCAGAGTAACAGAGAATGGGCCAGACATATTTTTGGATGATAATAGTTAATTATATAACATAAAGAAATGGAGACAATTACATGAAGTGGAACCGTTTTACAGTAAAAACGAAAACAGAAGCAGAAGATATCGTTATCAGCACACTTGCAGAAGTCGGCATTGAAGGCGTGGAAATTCAGGACAAACAGCCTCTGACTGAGGAAGACAAGGCTCAGATGTTTGTAGATATTATGCCGGAAGGACCTGCAGATGACGGCGTTGCCTATCTGAATTTTTATCTGGAAGAAGATGCAGACAAAGAAGCAATCCTGAAAGATGTTCGTGAAGCATTAGATGACCTGAAGAATTTTATGGACATCGGGGAAGCTACCATTGAAGAATCTCAGACAGAGGACAAGGACTGGATTAATAACTGGAAACAGTATTTCCACCAGTTCTATGTAGATGATATCCTTATCGTACCGTCATGGGAAGAAGTAAAAGCAGAGGATAAAGACAAGATGATCCTCCACATTGATCCGGGTACAGCCTTCGGTACAGGTATGCATGAGACTACTCAGCTTGTGATTCGCCAGTTAAAGAAATATGTAACACCGGATACAGAGATGCTTGACGTAGGAACCGGAAGCGGTATCCTTGGTATCGTTGCCCTGAAACTTGGTGCGAAACATGTACTGGGAACAGACCTTGATCCATGTGCAGTTCCTGCAGTTGCAGAGAATAAAGAAGCAAACCAGATCGTGGATGAAACTTTTGATATGGTGATCGGAAACATCATTGACGATAAAGCGATTCAGGATCAGGCAGGATATGAAAAATATGATATCGTAACAGCAAATATCCTTGCAGATGTTCTGATCCCTCTGACACCGGTAATTGTAAACCAGATGAAAAAAGGCGCTTACTACATTACTTCCGGTATTCTTGATGTGAAAGAAGAAGTTGTAGTGGAGGCAGTAAAAGCAGCAGGCCTGACGGTCGTAGAAGTGACACATCAAGGCGAGTGGGTTTCCGTAACAGCAAGAAAGGACTGATCCTATGCAGCGTTTTTTCGTGGAGCCTTATCAGATTGAGGAAGAGGCACACCGTATCCACATCAATGGGACGGATGTAAATCATATTAAAAACGTTCTCCGCATGAAATGTGGGGAGGATGTGTGGATCAGTGACGGAGGAGATAAAGAATACCACTGCCAGATTGAAGAACTGGGAGAGGATGAGGTTCTGCTGCATATCCTCTATGCACAGGAGCCGGAATATGAGCTGCCAAATAAAATTTATCTTTTCCAGGGACTGCCGAAAGCAGACAAGATGGAACTGATCATCCAGAAAGCAGTAGAGTTGGGAGCTTTTTCTATAATCCCGGTAGAGACAAAGCGATGTGTGGTGAAACTGGATGTTAAGAAGGCAGCAAAGAAGGTGGTTCGCTGGCAGCAGATCGCAGAGAGTGCAGCAAAGCAGTCCAAGCGAATGCTGATCCCGGAGATTCATGAAGTAATGACCTACAAACAGGCACTGGAATTTGCGAAACAGTTAGATGTAAAACTGATCCCGTACGAACTTGCCAAAGGAATGAAAGAAACCAGAGAAATCCTCAGCGAGATTAAGCCTGGACAGTCTGTCGGTATCTTTATCGGACCGGAGGGTGGATTCGAGGAAGAAGAGGTAGCAAAGGCACTGGAAGCAGGTGCCCATGCGATTACACTTGGAAGACGAATCCTCAGAACTGAGACAGCAGGACTTGCGATTCTTTCAGTTCTGATGTTCCAGTTGGAAAATGAATAATAGAAACAAGAGAGAACAAAAATGGAAGCATATTTTGATAATTCAGCCACGACCCGCTGCTTTGAAGAAGTAAAGGACATCGTGGTAAAAACAATGATGGAAGATTTCGGAAACCCATCTGCCATGCATCAGAAAGGTGTAGACGCAGAAGGGTATGTCAAAGAATCTGCCAGAACTTTGGCACAGATACTGAAAGTAACAGAAAAAGAAATCCTGTTCACTTCCGGCGGAACAGAGTCAAACAACCTGGCTCTGATCGGTGGTGCGCTTGCCAACAAACGAAGCGGTAATCACATTATCACAACTGCAGTAGAGCATGCTGCAGTCAGCCAGCCGGTAGCTTTTCTGCAGGAACAGGGATTTGAAGTGACCATTCTTCCTGTAGACGGGCATGGAGTAGTAAAACTTGACGCATTGGAGAAAGCATTAAGGCCGGATACCATTCTCGTATCTACAATGATGGTAAATAATGAGACCGGTGCGGTTATGCCTGTAGAGAAAATCGGTGCCATGATCCAGGAAAAGTGTCCGAAGGCGCTGTATCATGTAGATGCGATCCAGGCATTCGGCAAATATCGTATTTATCCGAAGAAATGGAATATCCATCTTCTGTCTGTCAGCTCACATAAGATCCATGGACCAAAAGGAGTTGGATTCCTGTACATCAACAGCAAGGCAAAAGTGCAGCCTCTGATTCTCGGCGGCGGCCAGCAGAATGGCATGCGTTCCGGAACAGACAATGTACCGGGAATCGCAGGACTTGGTGTTGCAGCGAAGATGATGTACCAGAACTTTGACGAGAAAGTAGAGCATCTTTACCAGCTCAAAGAACGCATGGCAGAAGGACTTTCTAAGATTGACGATGTAGTAATCAACGGAATGCCTGTCAGAGAAGGCGCACCGCATATCTTAAGCGTCAGCTTTCTGGGAATCAGAAGCGAGGTATTGCTTCACACATTAGAGGATAGAAATATTTATGTATCAGCAGGAAGCGCATGCTCCAGTCACAAGAGAAAACCAAGTGCAACACTTTCAGCAATGGGAATGAGCAATGCACAGATCGAGAACACTGTACGTATCAGCTTCTCAGAGGAGAATACATTCGAAGAAGTTGACTACTGCCTGGAAGTTCTGAATGAAGTACTGCCGATGCTGAAACGCTATGCACGCAGATAACAAATAATAGTTATAAGTGATATTTGGAATGGAACCTGAGATAAGCTCAGGAATATTTGAAAAGGTTGTTAATAGCATTTATATGAATTCTATTTGAAAATTACAGATATTAAATCCAGAAAAATATTAATTCTAATATTATATAAAACAATTTATTATAAGCAAAATAAGAGAAGGAGAAACAAATGATATTCCACGCATTTTTAATAAAATACGCAGAAATCGCCATCAAGGGCAAGAACAGATACATCTTCGAAGATGCCCTTGTAAAGCAGATGAACATCGCCCTTTCCAAAGTAGAAGGTGAGTTTGAAGTAAAGAAAGAACAGGGAAGAATCTATGTATTCTGCCCGGAGCAGTATGACTATGATGAAACTGTAGAAGCCTTGCAGCATGTATTCGGTATTGTTGGAATCTGCCCTGTAGTGATCTACGAAGATCAGGGATTCGAGCAGATGGCAAAGGACGTAGTTTCCTACATGAAGAACTGCCATCCGAACTACGACGGAAGTTTCAAAGTATATACAAGAAGAGCAAAGAAATCTTATCCGATCACATCCATGGAAGTTAGTGCAGAACTCGGCGGTCGTATCCTGGATGAGTTTCCGGATGCAAGCGTAGATGTACATGAACCGGACCTGACTCTTTCCGTAGAAATCCGAGACAAGATCTATGTATATTCCCAGACCATCAAAGGCGCAGGCGGAATGCCAATCGGCACAAACGGAAAAGCTATGCTTCTCCTTTCTGGCGGAATCGACAGCCCGGTAGCAGGTTACATGATCGCAAAACGTGGTGTTAAGATTGACGCTGTATATTTCCACGCTCCGCCATACACAAGCGAAAGAGCAAAACAGAAAGTTGTAGACCTGGCAAAACAGGTAGCAAAATACAGTGGACCGATTCGCCTCCATGTGGTAAACTTCACAGATATCCAGCTCTATATTTACGACCAGTGTCCGCACGATGAGCTGACTATCATTATGCGTCGTTACATGATGCGTATTGCAGAGCATTTCGCAAAAGAAAGCAGATGTCTCGGTCTGATCACTGGAGAAAGCATCGGTCAGGTTGCCAGCCAGACCCTGCAGAGCCTTGCAGCAACAAACGAAGTCTGCACACTCCCTGTATACCGTCCGGTTATCGGATTCGACAAACAGGAAATCGTAGAAAGATCCTGGGAAATCGGAACCTATGAAACATCCATTCAGCCATTCGAAGACTGTTGTACTATTTTCGTGGCAAAACATCCGGTTACCAAACCAAACCTGAACGTGATCCACCGTTCTGAAACAAAACTGGAAGAAAAAATTGACGAACTCATGAAGACAGCGCTGGAGACTGTTGAGATTATTGAGATTGATTAATATCGATTACAAACATTCGGAATCTGCTGACGCTACTTCCTTATGTTTGAACTTGAAACTCTGGTATACAAAAAAAGAGGAACTGGTAAACAGTTCCTCAATGACTGCGAAAAAATTATTCTGTAACGTATTTGCCTACGATTGCCATAACGGTATCAAGAGCAGCGCCATCAGCGTGGATGTTTAAATCGATTGGTTTGGATAAATCAAGGCTGAAAATACCCATGATAGATTTTGCGTCGATTACATATCTTCCGGATACTAAATCGAAATCGCAGTCGAATTTGCTGATTTCATTAACGAACGCTTTCACTTTATCGATAGAGTTCAGTGAAATTTTAACTGTTTTCATTATGAGAACCTCCCTTAATAATAGTTATTTGCTGACCTGATTGTCTGTCAGCTTACAGTTTTCATCTTAACGGCAGAGACCATAAAAGTCAAGGTGAAAACGGATAAAATTTCCAGAAAGATTTAGTGAAAATGTAGAACAGTGCTAAAATATCAGACTGTTTTGTAGAAAATGAACAATAACTAGAGCGAAAACAAAATCTATTCTGTAAGCATATAAGTTTTCGAAATGTCAGCATGTATACAAAGTCCAGACTACAGAAAATGAGTATGCAGGTATAGAATTATAAAAACAGAAAAATCAATTAGGAGGAAAGAATGGGAAAAAAAGTTGCACTTCACAACTTAGGATGTAAAGTAAACGCCTATGAAGTAGAAGCCATGCAGCAGCTTCTGGAAGAAGCGGGCTACGAGATCGTACCTTTTGAACCGGGGGCTGATGTATATTTAATCAATACCTGTACAGTAACCAACATTGCAGACCGTAAATCCAGACAGATGCTGCACAAAGCAAAGAAAATGAACCCGGATGCTATCGTGATCGCAGCCGGATGTTATGTACAGACAGATGAAGGGAAACTGGATAAAGATGAGGCTGTAGACCTGATCCTTGGAAACAATCAGAAGGGAAATATTGTCCAGGTACTCGAGGAATATGAGCAACAGCACACCAAACAGAAACATGTGCTCAAGATCAACCAGACAAAAGAATATGAAGAACTGGCAATTGATCATACAGCAGAGCATGTACGCGCATATATCAAAGTTCAGGACGGCTGTAATCAATTCTGTACTTACTGTATCATTCCTTATGCAAGAGGTCGTGTCAGAAGCCGTAAGATCGCACATGTAATGGATGAGGTTCATGCACTTGCAGTAAAAGGATACAAGGAAGTCGTTCTGACAGGAATTCATTTAAGCTCTTATGGTGTAGATTTCCCGGCAGAAGAGAAAGAAACACTGCTTTCCCTGATCCGGGCAGTACATGAGGTAGAAGGAATCGAACGAATCCGTCTGGGCTCCCTGGAACCGGGAATCATCACGGAAGAATTTGTGCAGAGCATTGCCGCATTGCCGAAAATGTGTCCGCATTTCCATCTGTCCCTGCAGAGCGGATGTGATACCACACTGGAGCGAATGAATCGCAGATACAGAAGCGCAGAATATGCAGAGAAATGCGGGCTTCTGAGAAAATATCTGGGAAATCCTGCACTTACCACAGATGTGATCGTTGGTTTTCCGATGGAAACAGAAGAAGATTTTCAGGATTCCTATGATTTCGTAGAGAGCATTCATTTTTATGAAACTCATATTTTCAAATATTCCCGCCGCCATGGAACAAAGGCTGCAGCCATGTCCGGACAGCTCACTGAAGCACAGAAAGCGGTCAGAAGTGACAAGATGCTTGCTTTAAATGAACAGCATGCGAAAGAATATGAAAAATCCATGCTCGGCGGTGAACTGAAAGTACTTCTTGAGGAAGAAGTAGAGATTAACGGAGAGCAGTGGTATATCGGCCACAGTATGGAATATATTAAAACAGCAGTGAAAAAACAGGACAACTACAGTGTGAATGACATCATTACTGTAAAAGCTGAAGAATTCCTGGAAGAACATACATTAACAGGTGAGGTTCTGGGAGTAGAATAGTTACAGTTCACTTCATTCTCAGCGGAATAGTGGTGTGTGAACAGTAACAACAGTAACGAATAATCATCAATAAATTTGCGGTTGCACAATACGTGAAATTATATTAAAATATAGAAGAAAATATGTGTATTGTATACGAAATTTGCAATACATAGCAAAGCAGAATTACTAAGAAGGCTTTGCGACAATAAATCAGGTAAGGACGTGAATAAAATGGCAGAGAACAATCTGGGTAATACCCAATATTTCAGAACAAAACCAGACCAGGAACTTCAGGTAAAAGAAGTCCTGGATCTCGTTTACACAGCAATGGATGAGAAAGGATACAATCCGGTCAATCAGATCGTTGGATATATTATGTCCGGAGATCCTACTTACATCACCAGTCATAAGGGCGCAAGAAGCATGATCATGAAGGTAGAGCGCGACGAACTGGTAGAGGAACTTTTAAACGAGTATATTAAGAACAAATCCTGGGAACGCTGATATGAGGGTTCTGGGATTAGATTATGGATCAAAAACAGTCGGTGTAGCTATCAGTGATCCGTTGGGGATCACCGCTCAGGGTGTAGAGACGATCTGGCGTAAACAGGAGAACCACCTGCGCCAGACACTTGCCCGTATTGAAGAACTTGTTTCGGAATATCACGTGGAGAAGATCGTGCTTGGATATCCGAAGAACATGAACAATACGATTGGAGAACGTGCCCAAAAATCACTGGAATTTAAAGAAATGCTGGAGAGACGTACAGGTCTTGAAGTGATCATGTGGGACGAGCGTCTGACAACAGTAGAAGCCAATCGTACTTTAATGGAAGCCAGTGTGCGCAGAGAGAACCGCAAGCAGTATCTGGATCAGCTGGCTGCTGTTTTTATTTTGCAGGGATATCTGGATTCCCTGTCCTGTTAGGAGATTAATAAGATGGAGAAAATTAAATTTCAGCTTGAGGACGGAACAGAAGCGGAGTTTTATGTAGAGGAGCAGACCAGGATCGGAGGAGTTGCATATCTTCTGGTATCTGATTCTCAGGATGATGAGGCGACAGCCTATATTTTTAAAGACGTGTCAGAGGATGACAGTCAGGAAGCCTGCTATGAAATGGTCGAGGACGAGGATGAGATGCAGGCTGTTTTTAAAGTATTTGAACAAATGTTAGATGACGTAGACCTTGAAATGTAGCATGGAGGTGTAGTACTTGAGTAACGAAAATAACAACCAGTTTAATAATGAAGCGCGTGAAAATCATGACGGACAGTTCGGACATGGTCAGAAGAGGCCATACAACAGACCGAAGAATTATAAATATAAACCACAGCACAGAAACTCTTATGGAAGAAAACCAATGCAGGACCGCAAGGCTCCGGCAGATAAAGAGAAGAACGGAATACAGGTACCATTTAAGGCTGCGATAAAGAATTCTTCCCGCAGACCGAAGAAACCAACATCTAAATTAAAGATCATTCCTCTGGGTGGTCTGGAACAGATTGGAATGAATATCACAGCATTTGAATATGAAGACAGCATTGTTGTGGTAGACTGCGGTCTTGCTTTCCCGGAAGATGATATGCTCGGAATTGACCTTGTCATTCCGGATGTCACCTATTTAAAAGAGAATATTTCCAAAGTAAAAGGCTTTGTGATCACTCATGGACATGAGGACCATATCGGTGCGCTGCCGTATGTACTCAAAGATGTAAATGTCCCTGTTTATTCCACGAAGCTGACCATTGCCCTTATTGCAAATAAGCTGAAAGAGCATAATATGACCAATACTACCAAGTTAAAGGAAGTAAGGCATGGACAGGTCATTAATCTTGGTGATTTTTCAATTGAATTTATCAAGACAAACCATAGTATCCAGGATGCATCTGCACTTGCAATCTATTCTCCGGCAGGCATCGTAGTGCATACCGGCGACTTTAAAGTAGATTATACTCCTGTATTCGGAGATGCCATTGATCTGCAGCGTTTTGCAGAGATTGGAAGAAAGGGAGTACTGGCACTGATGTGTGACAGTACTAATGCAGAGAGAACCGGATTTACCATGTCTGAACGTTCTGTGGGACATGTGTTTGATAATCTTTTCAATGAATATAAGACAAACAGAATCATTATTGCCACTTTTGCATCCAATGTAGACCGCGTACAGCAGATCATTAACACAGCTTATCGTTTCGGACGCAAGGTTGCAGTAGAGGGCCGCAGTATGGTAAATGTTATCACAACTGCAGCAGAGCTTGGATACCTTCGCATTCCGGATCAGACTCTGATTGAGATCGATCAGGTTAAGAATTACCCGGATGAACAGGTAGTGCTAATCACAACAGGAAGCCAGGGTGAATCCATGGCAGCTCTTTCCCGTATGGCTGCAAACATCCATAAGAAAATAGTGATCAAACCGAATGATACTATTATTTTCAGTTCCAATCCGATTCCGGGAAATGAGAAAGCGGTATCCAAGGTTATCAATGAGCTTTCCATGAAGGGTGCGAAGGTTATTTTCCAGGATGTCCATGTTTCCGGACATGCCTGCCAGGAAGAAATCAAGCTGATCTATTCTCTGGTAAAACCGAAATATGCAATCCCTGTTCATGGTGAATACAGACATCTGACCGCACAGAAAAATGTAGTTGAGGAACTTGGAATCCCCAAAGAGAATATCTTTGTCCTTGCATCCGGAAATATTCTGGAGCTTGACAGCCAGAGTGCACAAGTAACAGGCACTGTACACACAGGAGCAATCCTGGTAGACGGACTTGGTGTAGGAGATGTAGGAAATATCGTTCTTCGTGACCGTCAGCATCTTGCAGAAGATGGAATTATGATCGTTGTGGTTACGTTGGAACGCCACAGCAATGTGATTCTTGCAGGACCGGATATTGTTTCCAGAGGCTTCGTATATGTGAGGGAATCTGAGGATTTGATGGATGGTGCAAGAGAAGTGGTAGAGAATGCACTGGATTCCTGTCTGGAACGTAATATTACGGACTGGGGCAAGATTAAGACAGTTGTGAAGGATGCGCTCAGTGAATTTTTATGGAAACGTACCAAGAGAAGTCCTATGATCCTGCCTATTATCATGGAGGCATAAAATGGAACCAAATACAATAGAGGAAAGTATTAAAGGGCTTCTGGAGGCTATAAAGGAGAGCCCTGAATATCTGGAATTTCAGAAGCAGAGTGATATCCTGAAAAAGAAGCCCGAACTGAAGGCACGTGTGGATACATTCAGGGCAGATAATTATAAAGTCCAGAATGAATGTGATTCCGATAATCTGTCTGAAGTTGTAGAGCAGATGGGAAAAGAATCCGCAGAGCTTCGCAGACACCCGGAAGTGAATGCGTATCTGGATGCGGAGCTTGCTTTGTGCAAAATGATGCAGAGAATCTGTATAAAACTGGGAGAAGGTATTGATATAGATGTCCCGGGAATGTGATCAGATAAACTGTAAAACAGTTATCCTGCTGTGAGCAGATAACTGAGCGGATGACTTTATCCGCCTGACATACAGAAAGGAAATAGCTTATGAGTGATACCAGGGAACGTGCAGGTGCAGCAGGTGTTGTTGTTGCAGGAACGTTTTTTAAGATCGTACTTTATATATGTGTGATAGTTTTACTTTTCTGGGTAGGAAAGGCTTCTTATCAGTTTGGACATGATGTCTTTAATCAGCAGGCCATGAGTCCCGGAGAAGGACAGGAAGTTACAGTGGTGATCAAGGAAGATACTTCCTTGTACAAGATTGCCAAAACTCTTCAGAAAAAAGGTCTGGTCAAGAGTGCAACGGTATTTTATGTTCAGGAGAGACTGTCCACTTATCATGGAAAGCTTCAGGCCGGAACGTATCTGTTAAGTACAGCATATACACCTAATCGTATCATGGGAATTCTGGCAGGTGATGATGAACAGGAAGGGGTAAGTGATTCGTGATAGTTGACGAGCGGATGCGTACCTATATTAATTCACTGGATATGGGAAATACACCGTTTCTTGAAGAATTGGAGCAGTATGCCATCAGGGAACGGGTGCCGATCATCCGGAGAGAAATGCAGAGCTTTATAAAAATGTTTCTGGCTGTAAACCGGCCGAAGCGTATTCTGGAGGTGGGGACAGCCATTGGCTTCTCCACACTTCTTATGTGTGAATATGGTCCGGAGGATCTTGAAATCGTAACGATCGAGAATTATGAGAAGAGAATCCCAATCGCAAAAGAGAATTTCAGGAGAGCCGGACGGGAAGCGCAGATTACTCTGCTTGAGGGAGACGCAGGACAGATATTAAAAGAACTGGAAGATTCATTTGACATGATTTTTATGGATGCTGCAAAGGGACAGTATATCAACTGGCTTCCGGATGTGATGCGTCTTATGAAAAATGGCGGTGTTCTCATCTCTGACAATGTGCTTCAGGAGGGAGATATCATAGAGTCCCATTATCTGGTAGAGCGCAGAAACAGAACCATATATAAGAGAATGCGTGAGTATCTGTATGAACTGAAACATAATCCATCCCTGATAACTTCGATCATTCCCCTGGGAGACGGAGTTACAGTCAGTGTGAAACAGGAGTGAACAATATGAGAAAAATAGAATTGCTGGTTCCGGCTAGCAGTCTTGAGGTGTTGAAGATTGCTGTTATTTTCGGAGCAGATGCAGTATATATCGGTGGAGAAGCCTTTGGACTTCGTGCCAAAGCAAAGAACTTTTCCCATGAAGATATGAAGGAAGGAATCGCTTTTGCCCATGAACATGGAGTGAAAGTTTATGTGACTGTAAATATTCTGGCCCATAATTATGATCTGCCGGGTGTGAGGGAATATCTGACAGAACTGAAAGAACTGAAGCCGGATGCACTGATCATTGCAGACCCGGGAATCTATATGTATGCAAAGGAAATATGCCCGGAAATCGAACGCTATATCAGTACACAGGCAAACAATACTAACTATGAGACATATCGTTTCTGGTACAATCTGGGAGCAAAGCGTGTGGTAACAGCCAGAGAGCTTTCGCTTGCAGAGATTAAAGAGATCAGAGAGCATATTCCGGAGGATATGGAGATTGAAACATTCATCCATGGTGCTATGTGCATTTCTTATTCCGGAAGATGTCTGCTCAGTAATTATCTGGCAGGACGTGATGCCAACCAGGGAGCCTGTACCCATCCCTGCCGCTGGAAATATTCAATTGTTGAGGAGAAACGTCCGGGAGAATATATGCCGGTATTTGAAAATGAAAGAGGAACCTATATCTTTAATTCCAAGGATCTCTGCATGATCGAGCATATGGACGATATCATTAACAGCGGAATCGACAGTCTGAAGATAGAAGGCCGTATGAAAACCGCTCTTTATGTTGCAACAGTTGCCAGAACTTACCGCAAGGCAATAGACGACTATATGGAGAGCCCTGAGAAATATCAGGCAAATATGCCATGGTACCAGGAACAGATTTCCAACTGTACCTACAGACAGTTTACAACCGGATTCTTCTATGGAAAACCGGATGAGAATACACAGATTTATGATAATAATACTTATCAGAAGGAATATACGTATCTGGGATTTGCTGAGGCAGTGGATGAACGGGGTTATGCGCAGATCACTCAGAGAAATAAATTCTCTGTAGGTGAGACAATTGAAATTATGAAACCGGACGGACAGAATGTAGCTGTCACTGTGAAGGGAATTTATGATGAGGAAGGCAATTCCATGGAGAGTGCGCCTCATGCACAGCAGAAGCTGTTTATCGATCTGGGAACCGAAATCCAGGTTTACGATCTGTTAAGAAGAGCAGAGTGATTAATAAACGCAGCCAACGTTAAATTTGTTGGCTGCGTTTACTGCGTTTGCGGGAAAAGGCCTCGAAGCTTTTGCAGAGCAGTTTTTTCGATCCTGGAGACATAAGAGCGGCTGATACACAGTTTTCGGGCAATTTCCCGCTGAGTTTCTTCCTCCATGCCAAAGAGCCCATATCTGCAGCAGATCACCTGATATTCCTTATCTGACAGGACTTTTTTCAGAGAGCGTAGAAGATAGTCGGTATTTTCGCGGATATAGCAGTCTTCTACAATATCTACAGGTGCACTCTCGATCACATCTAACAGATTAATCTCATTTCCTTCTTTATCTGTTCCTATGGGTTCATATAGGGACACTTCTTTTGAATGCTTTTTCTTAGCACGAAAATACATCAGCAGTTCATTTTCTATACATCTGGCAGCATAGGTGGATAACCGGGAAGCCTTCTGGGGATTAAAGGTTGTGACAGCCTTGATCAGTCCAATGGTTCCAATAGAGATCAGATCATCTGTATCCTCACCGGTTCCCTGATATTTTTTGACCACATGTGCTACCAGCCGGAGATTATGCTCGATCAGGATATTCTTTGCTTGAGAATCACCCTCCTGATATTTTTGAAGATAATATTTTTCCTGGGATATGGACAAAGGTTTTTGAAAGGCCTTCAAATCGCTACCTCGAAGGGGATTTCTATATAGTTTATGTCCGGGACAGGGTGTTGGTGCTTTTCCAGAAAATTTTGAGCCTTTTTACAATTATTTTACCTGTTCTGTACAATTGTGTGATGGCAGAGTGTCTTTTCCTCTGCTATGCTTAATAAAGCTGGTGATGAACAAGGATATGATTTTCGATGCTGATGGACAGGCTGCGCAGACCGAATTGAAAGATCAGAGAAAAGGAGCAGTCAGATATATGATAAAAACCTATGTAATAGATACAAATGTACTGATTCAGGCACCGTATGCAATAAAAAGGCTTTGAGCCAAAGGGAGTGAAATATTTGAAATACAAGGAAATAGCAAATAACAAAGAAATTAATGCATATCTGCAGAAAGGAAATGCAAATCTGGGACAGCTGGGTTTTACAGATCATTCAAAGGCACACTGCGTACAGGTTGCACATCAGGCTGGAAAGATACTGAAACGGCTGGGATATTCAGAACATGAAATTGAACTTGCAAAGATTGCCGGCTATATGCATGATATTGGAAATGCCATTAACAGAACCCATCATGCAGAATATGGTGCACTGCTTGCAAATGATTTACTGAAAGAAACAGATATGTCTCTGGAAGACAGGATAACTGTAATAGCAGCCATCGGTAATCATGACGAATCAACAGGAAGCCCTGAGGATGTGGTTTCAGCGGCACTTATTATTGCAGATAAAACAGATGTAAGAAGAAGCCGTGTGCGCCAGAAAGAACAATCCGCTTACGATATCCATGACAGGGTAAATTATGCAGTTACAGACGCCAAGCTGAAAATCGCTGAAGACAAATCTGTCATTGCACTGAACCTACAGATTGATGAAAAAATCTGTTCCATGTATGATTATTTTGAGATTTTCCTTGAGCGTATGATGCTTTGCAGGAAAGCTGCGGAAATACTTGGAACAACTTTTAAACTGACAGTAAATGGCCGAAAGGTTTTGTAGAATTGCTATAATAAAAAGAATAGAGAAATTTATTGGAAGAGATGCTTGAAAAAAAGGTATCTCTTTTTTGGATTGCTATAGTTGATTTTGCAGCGGATATTTCAAATCTGCATTGAGAAATCAGAATGACTACAGTATAATGGAGGAAGAATTTAACCGAATAAACTGCAGAGCAGTTATTCGGTGTAGAACTACGTAGCGAAGCGGATGATTTTATCCGCTTGAATACAATACAACAGGAGAAGCACATGAAAATATATTTAGCCCCCCTTGAGGGAATCACAGGATATACATACAGAAGGGCACTTTACCAGTGCTTTGGAGGTTTTGACAAGTATTTTATTCCTTTTATTCTTCCAAACCAGAAAGGACATCTCAGCACCAGAGAAAAGAAAGACATTATGCCTGAGAATAATGAGGGGATGTATGCTGTTCCCCAGATTTTGACAAAGAATGCAGAGGATTTTATCCAGACAGCGGAAACACTGCAGGAATACGGTTATAATGAAGTGAATCTGAACCTTGGCTGTCCGTCAAAGACTGTTGTGACAAAAGGCAGAGGTGCGGGATTTCTGGACAGACCGGATGAACTGGACAAATTCCTGGATGAGATTTTCCGTAAATGTGATATGAAGATTTCCATCAAGACTCGATTGGGTATGGATGATCCGGAAGAATTTGAAGATCTGCTGACGATTTATAATAAATATCCACTGGAAGAGTTAATTGTTCACGCAAGAGTGCAGAAAGACTATTACAAAAATACGCCACGTCTGGAAACATTTGGGGAGGCGGTGGAGCGGGCCAAGAGCCCGGTTTGCTATAACGGAGATATCGTCACAGCAAAGGACTGTACCAGATTACAGGACATGTTTCCGACCCTGGACTGCATTATGACAGGCAGAGGAACACTGAAGAATCCTGCACTTGCCAGAGAGATCCGTGGCGGTGCACCTGCGTCAAAGGAAGAAATCCGCAGATTTCATGATATGATGTATAATGAATATTGTGAAGACCTGTCCGGAGACAGAAATATCCTGTTCCGTATGAAAGAATTATGGTCTTATCTGGCACCTATGTTTACAAACAATAAAAAATATGCCAAAAAGATTAAGAAGGCTGAGAAATGTGTGGTATATGAAAATGCAGTCAGAGAATTATTTGGCTGTGAACAGTTAATTGGAGAAGTGGAAGATGGGGATATGGAAAAAAATACTGGATTATTATAACAGCTGAAAGATATAGAACTCACAGTATTTCGATAGAAAGTAACTGATTAGTATCTTTAAGGCTGCAATATTTTTTATTAAGAAGGAGAAAAAAGAATCCTATGAAATCTCATGTATTTCAGATGAAATATTTCTTAGCAGGCATCTATATTATCTGTGTTATATTTACCTGCTTTAACGCCAGGTTTTATCATACGCCTCTGGCGAAGATATCTTCAGTAACAGAAAAGGAAACAATGAGCAGAAAAGGAACCAGGGATGCAGAAGAGTATTATTATACTCAGAAAATTACAGCGCGTATATTAAACGGTACCCATAAAGGGGAAGAGATTGCTATTTCTAATGAATATACATCGTCTCAGGTTCAGAATCAGAAATATCACAAAGGAGACACGGTCCTTTTAAGCGGTTCAAGGGAAAATCCAGGGAAATCCATACGTTCCATAAAGCGTGATGGTTATCTGGCATTGCTGGCAGGTGGTCTGTTTTTTCTTCTGATCTGTATTACAGGAAAACAGGGATTCTATACGATCATATCGCTGATATTGAACACAATTATATTCGCGTTTGGATTTCAGGCTTTTATGAAAGGGGAAAATATCTTAAATATCTGCAATGTAATTGCTTTTCTATTTTCGATAACAACTCTGATCTGTCTGAATGGAATCCACAGAAAAACATGGGCTTCTGTTATTTCAACCATATGCGTACTGTTTCTGATCATGGCATTATTTGAATTTTCTATTCAGTTTTTTGGAGATCTGGATTATTCTAATCTGGAATATCTGGGGAGTATGAGTAATTCCGCTGATATATTCTGGACAGATATTATGCTGACAGGACTTGGAGCTATCATGGATGTAGCTGTAACTATTAGTGCTGCAACAGGGGAAATTGTCCGGAAAAATCCAGATGTTTCTCTGAGAAAATTAATACATTCAGGACGGGAAATCGGATATGACATTATGGGAACCATGATAAATGTGCTGCTTTTTGTCCTGGCAAGCGGCATGATTCCTATGTTTATCCTGAAAATGAACAATGAGATCAGATTTATAACGATCATACGATATCATATTCCATATGATATCTGTCGTTTTCTTATTGAAAGTATAGGAATTGTACTGGCAATCCCTGTATCTGTTTTTATTTCTTCTATTATCATGAAACTACCATCTCTGAAAAGGAGCGACAAAAAATGATAATTTTTCTTGCACTGGTGTTGATTATTTTAATGATTCTGATTGGTGGGGAGCGCGGAGCAGTTTCTCTTATGACACTGGCCGGTAATATTGTAATTCTGTTTATTTCGATTCTTCTGATGTCCATTGGTTTCCCGGCTCTGCTTCTGATATTGGCTGCAGGGGCAGGAGTCTGCTATAATTCCCTGTTCTACCAGAATGGAAACAATCCAAAGACACGGGCGGCTTTTCTGGCTACCTTGCTTGTGATGCTGCTTTTATTTATTCCGATTTATCTTATTATATGGAGATCAGGAAGCTACGGACTGAATGAGCTTCAGCTTTCAGAAGATGATTTTATGTATTATTACAGTACGGATATCCATATTAATATGCTTCATGTGGCAGTTTTTGTAACTGTTTTCAGTACTCTTGGAGCGGTTATTGATACTGCTTTATCTGTAACTTCTTCTGTATATGAAGTCTGGACACATAAAAACAGCCTGACAGCGAAAGAACTTACTTCTTCCGGCTATCAGGTTGGAAAAGAAATTATAGGAACAACTGTAAATACGCTGCTTTTTGCTTATCTTGGAGGCTCTATTCTGTTATTTGCCTATGTTCAGACACAGCAATATAACCTGGAAATTATTCTCAATTCCAAATTTCTTTTTCAGGATGTTGCAATCATGCTGTCTGGGGCGATTGCCTGCCTTTTTACAGTACCGGTATCAATCAGATGTGTGATTCGCCAGATTCATCATGCTGCAACTGAAACAGATCACAGCTGATCGGATTTGTTTTCACAGTCTTTGCAGATTCCATGAAGCATATCTCCGCTGCACTGCAGACGGAATCCATGATTCCGGAACAGATGCTCTTTTAATTCATCCATAAAATTACAGTCAAGATGTACAACCTTGCCGCATCTGATATATTTCAGATGCAGGTGGTCTGTACATTTTTTTTTCTTCTCCTGCGAACTGAAACATTGCTTTGTCAGAATTCAGATCTGGGTATTTAATTACAACGTGTTCCGCGCAAAGCTTATCCAGATAGCGGTAGACAGTTGTTGAGTGCTATTTTGATAAACGCAAACAGTTTGCACTTATATTAAATGGATCAGATCGCCCACTAAAAAGATTTTCAGGCACATCGGGGTGTGCAGAAAGGACTTTATTATGAAAAAAATTATTTACCATAACAGCACTTGCAGCGGCAACAGCTCTCAGCTTTGGAGCACTGAATCTTGCATATGCAGCAGAAACAGAGAATGCTTCTTCTGACAAAAAAACTGAACGTTATGGCCAGCTTTTATCCTATGTATGATTTTGCAGTAAAAGTAGGCGGTGATTGTCTCATGCTTATCTGGCAGCATTTTGGTAAAAAAGAAGTTTACTACATTATATCGGCCGGTCTGGGTGAGGATATTATTGAAAGATCACTTGGTGATATGGATGGTTTTGTAGAACATCTGGAAGAATACAGGATCGCAGGAAAGAATTACCGGACTCATATAAGCTTATGGGATACTCTTGAATGAAACAACGCTATCTTTTTGCGTTCCGACAAAAGTGCCGTTGTGGCAGATTGCAGCAAGATTTGAATCATATTCATCAGTGATTTCAGAATTTTTCATTATTAAATACATATATTTATAATTAAGAGCGTTACAATGCCGGTACCTTGAGAACATTGGAGGCTGCAATTATGAGGGCTTTTGATAGAAAAAAGTCTTTTAATATATCCTGATCAATGATATAATATTCTAAAATGTTGACAAATGGACATTTTTACTTTCTAAAATGTTGACATACAGATATTTTTGCTTTCTAAAATGTTGACAATAAAAGAAAAATAGTAATTAAAAATGTTACAAAGTTGTTCTTGATAAAAATATTGTTTGGTAACAGGAGGTGTTTTATGTTAAAAAGAAAAGTGACGCATTACATAAAAAAATGGGTAGATTCAAAAAACAAAAAATGTCTTGTAATTCAGGGAGCCAGACAAACAGGAAAAACATATATAGTTGAAAGATTTGCAGAAGAGAACTATGAAGAAATTGTTGAAATTAATTTTAAACAGATACCTTCTGCGATGGATATTTTTTCCGGTGATCTAACAGTAGATAATATGGTTATGGCTATGCGGTTTCGTTTTCCTGAAAAGAAGATTATTCCAGGAAAGACTATGATTTTTCTGGATGAGATCCAGGAGTGTCAGGAAGCAATAACTTCTCTTAAGTTTTGGGCATTAGATAATAGATTTGATGTTATTGCATCAGGATCACTTTTAGGAATTGATTATAAACGTGCTTCTTCTTACCCTGTTGGGTATGTTGATTATCTGAAAATGTATGGAATAGATTTTGAGGAGTTTCTTTGGGGAATGGGAATCTCTGAGGATATGATAATGAATCTCTGTGGATATCTTGGTTCAAAAGCTGCTATTCCAGAGGCAATTCATTCTCAGATGATGAAATATTTTAGGCAGTATGTCGCTATAGGGGGTATGCCGGAAGCAGTTCAGAAGTATATAGATACAAAAGACTTCAGGGAGGTTGACCGGATTCAGAGAAGTCTGTTACAGGGATATCAGTATGATATAGCCCATTATGCTACAGCTGAAGAAAAAGTAAAAGCGGAGAAGTGCTACCTTTCTCTTGCGAAACAGTTATTGGATAAAGAGAATCATAAATTTCAATATAAAGAAGTTGAGCATGGAGGCAGGGCACAGAAGTATTTTTCTAGTATCGAGTGGTTACTTCGTGCAGATATGTTGTATTTGTGTAAACTTGTAACAGATATAAGATTTGATCTGGATGATTATGCAAGAGATGATTTTTTCAGAGCTTATACAACGGACTTGTCTCTGTTGATGGCGATGAAAGATTTTTCCTTGAAGCAGCATATTATAGAAAATACCTTAGCAGGAAATTCCAAAGGAGGAATATTTGAATGTGCTGTAGCAGATGCTCTTTATAAGAAGGGATATCAGTTATATTTCTATAAAAATGAGACAACGAAAAAAGAAATTGATGTAATCATTCAAAAAGATGGAAAAGTAGTTCCTATTGAGGTCAAGAGTGGAAATACACGTGCAAATTCACTAAAGTCGATCATGAAAAATAATAAAGATATAAGCTATGGATATAAATTCATAGATGGGAATGTAGGAACCAGCGAAGAGGGAATAATCACATTACCGCTCTATATGATCGCTTTCTTTGATAAAGTATCAGAATAACTGTAGACAAAAACGGAACAGACCCAGACCGAAAAAGCTCTTGCATTGATAGATACTTTTGCAACTGGAGATATCGATACTGCTAAAGAATTGCTTGCAGGAGATTATATTCAGCACAACTTTGCCTACGGTACTGGAAGAATTAAAGTTCAAGTGAATCTTCTGCATTTACCCACATCTGTAAATTTCCATCAAAATATAACAGTTATTAAATGAGTAAATCAGAATATTGTTTTCTTTGACTTGACTATATCGATAGCGAGGAATGCTTCTTGCCATATAGTTTTTGTATATTTTCTGGAAGCTTGTCAGGTAACATGGCATTTATAGCATCTTATCATCTTTCATTGCTGTTTCATAATACCAGCATTTGGATTTTAAAAGGGAGAGAGTTTTTTTGAAGTTCTTGGATTTCAGTTTCAACGGCTGATTTTCGGGCTTCAAATAATTCTTTTCTTTTTTTCATAGCTGGAGTTGCCTTCAGATACCCAGATAAAAAATTGCTTTATATCTTTGATCCCAAGCCCTGATTTCTTCAGGCATTCAATAATACGAAGCACTTCCAATTCATTATCGCTGAAATAATGGATGTTTCCCTTACGTTCCGGATTAGGGAAAAAGCCTACAATGGCCTGCAATGGAAGGATCACAAACGCTAAGGCAGCTAAGGCGACTTATATTTGTATTAGTACATTACATAAAAATATGCATATACACATAAAATAGGAATGAATATTGAAACGTATCTTGTTTTATGATAGAATATCATTACTAAAAAAAGTGCAGATGCACAGAAACGGGGAGAGTGATGATGGAGATTAAAAGAGACGCTTACCTGCAGCAGTTGATTGAGCGAAAAGATAATGGAATGATAAAGGTAATCACCGGCATTCGTAGATGCGGAAAATCCTTTTTGCTGTTTACCATCTTTAAGAGATATTTACTGGAGAATGGCATTGGCTCTGATCATATTATTGAAATTGCATTGGACGGTATAGAGAATGAGGAATTAAGAGATCCCAAGATGTGTTTTAAGTATATCAAGGATGCTGTGAAAGATGATGGGAAGTATTATCTTCTTCTGGATGAAGTACAGTTCATGCCCCGATTTGAGGAAGTTCTGAACAGTTTGCTACGCATGAGCAACATTGATGTGTATGTCACCGGAAGTAATTCCAGGTTCCTGTCCAGTGACATTGTGACCGAGTTCCGTGGCAGAGGTGATGAAATCAGAATCTATCCTCTCTCCTTTGCTGAGTTTTATTCTGTCTATGACGGTGATTATGATGATGCCTGGGATGACTACATGATCTACGGAGGATTGCCGCAGGTTGTTGGTTTCCAGAGTGAACGACAGAAAGCAGACTATCTGAAGAACATTTTTGCTAATGTTTATCTGAAGGATGTTATAGAAAGAAATAAAATTCAAAATGTGGATGAAATTGGTATTCTGGTTGATGTGCTTGCATCTGCAATCGGCGCACCGACCAACCCTTCAAAGATTGCGAATACCTTTGCCAGTCAGCGTCAGATGACTTATACCAATAAAACTATCTCAAACCATATTGACTATTTGGCAGATGCGTTTTTGATTTCCAAGGCAAGCCGTTACGACATTAAGGGACGAAAATATATCGGTGCAAATCTGAAATACTATTTCACTGATCTGGGACTGAGAAATGCTCGCTTGAATTTTAGACAGCAGGAGCCTACTCATATCATGGAGAACATTGTTTATAACGAGCTGCTGATCCGTGGCTACAATGTTGACGTGGGCGTTGTGCAGATCTTTGATAAAGATAAAGAGGGTAAGCGTATCCGTAAGCAGTTGGAAGTTGACTTTGTGGTTAACCAAGGTAATCAGAGGTACTATATTCAGGTTGCATATGACATGACTTCGGAAGAAAAGCAGACTCAGGAGTTCAACTCTTTGCGTAATATTCCAGACTCTTTCAAAAAGATGGTCATTGTAAATGGCAGCAAGAAACCTTGGAGAAATGACGAGGGATTTGTCATCATGGGAATGAAGTATTTCCTTTTGAATGCAGATAGTTTAGAGTTCTGACATTGGTTATAGATAAGAAAAGAATCTTTAAAATGCTGAAAAATTGAGAGTTGGAGTAAAGCTTATGGAAAACAAACTTCAAGTTTTATTGATTAGGAAATTGAGGAGTTATGCATTTTGTAAAGAGGGTCTGTAAATGAAAACGTGTTGTTTAGTATGGGAAATTCCTGTAATAGAGGGAGAACATTATAATCCAATTATAAATGTCATTTATATGCAAAAAGCAAAGAAATTTTTGAATCAACTAAATCGATATTTTCAGGATGAGAATATGGATTGGAAGTGTGTTTTAGACCGTTCAGCATGTACTTATAATGAGATTTTTTCCAGTGAAAATCAAGCAGTTATTTTTGTTCCGGAAGCTAAAACAAGACAATGGTTATATAAAAAAGAAATTCAGGCTGTAAGTATTCCAAAATATTATTTGGATTTTGCAGAATATAATGAAGGAAAGTTGGATAAAATAGCAATTTTCTTTATGAACTTAAAAAATAATGTATAATAGATTTCCTTGTTATGGAGTAATGATATGTTTTAGAGGCAGAAAAAATCACAGGGAAAAGAAACTGAAGTAAAAAGCCGATGTGAGACTTTGGGAATCCTGCATCGGCTTTACTGATCTTACAGAGGTTTTGAAAATTTGATTTTTACTGGTTTATCAGGACTTGTCCTTCAAGATATCGGTCAGGAAACAGGATGTTACCTTTTGTAGATAAAACGATTTTGGTCAGATTGAGAACTCTTTGTTTTTCTGATATAATTGAGAAAAACATATGGAAAGAACGAGAGCGTTGGAATGGAAACAGGATAAGAAATATCTTGACTATATCGATAGCGAGAAATGCTTCTTGTCCGAAAGGCAAGAAGGTGAGGAGAAAGCAATAATGAAAAATCTTAGATTAAAAAAAGTATCTATAAAAGATCTTGACCAGATCAGGGCACTGTACTGGAGACTTTTGGACAGCTCTCCGAAATATGGTCAGATTCTGCAGTGGAAAAAGAATATATATCCAAATGATGACGATTGGAATTCTTATATTGTAAAAGGTGAAATGTACTTGATTTTGAAGGATACGGATGTGATTGGTGCAGTAGCGGTGACGAATGCGCAGTCAAAAGAATATAGAAAGATTCACTGGAAAGTTAAGGCTGATGATCAGGATGCAGCGGTGGTTCATCTGTTGATGATTTTACCTGAATATCAGGGAGATGGAGCGGCAACAGTAGCACTTGATGAAATCATCAAGCTGGCTGCAGACAAAAAGAAAAAGGCAGTGCGGCTGGACGCGATCGGAACTAATGTGCCAGCACAGAAATTGTATGAAAAATACGGCTTTGTTAATTGCGGAACAGCACAGGAGTACTATGAAAGTACCGGAGAAACAGAATTCGTATTTTACGAATATGTACTGGTGGAGTAGCAGTTACATATGAAATGAAAAGTATTTACTAATCGGAAATTGTCGAACTGACACATTAGAAAGGATTATATATGAGTGAGTTGATTAAGGCTGATAATGAATATAAGAAGCTGATAATCCTACATTGGGACTTTTGATTTGTAAAGATATGGATAAAGTAGAAACCCAGTATGCATTAGAATCTACTAGCCAGCCACTCGGTATTTCCGGTTATGAATTATCAAAACTTATACCAGAAGAGTTCAGAGGTAGTATGCCTACCATTGAAGAAATTGAAGTTGAATTAAATGAATAACTTCCAGACAAACATTTTTCAACAGAGTATTGTATAATTTGGATGAAGTAATTTTTATGAGGTGATTTTATGTGTGAAAATGAAAAAAAGAAATATCATTCCATTGAGATGACCACAGGATCTCTCTGGAAAAATATACTTCTCTTCAGCCTTCCTCTTATGGGATCACAGGTACTGGAGGTTCTTTTTAACTTAAGCGATGTTGCCGTTGTTGGACGGTTTGCAGATTATATGGCACTAGGTGCCGTCGGCTCCACAACTTTGCTGGTTACTCTGTTTACCGGAATCCTTATCGGAATGGGTGCCGGTGTCAATGTCCGCGTAGCTCACGAACTGGGTGCCGGTAATAAAAAAGGCACAGAAGAAACAATCCATACTTCTCTTCTTTTGTGCGCAATCACAGGCCTGCTCGTCTGCGCCATCTGTCTTCTGTTTTCCGGGCGGATGCTGTCCATGATGAACACGAAGCCGGAACTTATTGATCAGGCTATTTTATATATGAAGATCTATTCCCTGGGAATGCCTGCAATGGCCATATACAATTTCGGAAACGGCGTATTAAGTGCCATAGGCGATACGAAACGACCATTGATCTACCTTTCCATCGCAGGTGTGGTCAACGTTCTTCTGAATCTGTTTTTTGTTATTGTCTGTCATATGGCAGCCGCAGGCGTTGCAACAGCCAGCGCAATTTCTCTGTATATCTCTGCTTCTCTGGTGATGATCCATCTCCTCAGAAGAACCGATGATTGCAAAGTATCTCTGCGTAAGATCTGCCTGCACCCCAAGGCCTGCAAAGCAGTTCTCATGCTTGGTATCCCTACAGGTCTTCAGAACGGAATCTTTGCTATTGCAAACCTGTTTGTGCAGACTGGTGTCAACTCTTTTGATGCAGTGATGGTTTCCGGAAATGCAGCTGCCGCAAATGCTGACTCCCTGATCTATAATGTCATGTTTTCTTTTTATACTGCATGTGCAAGCTTTATCGGTCAGAACTGGGGTGCCGGTAATAAAAAACGAATGCTGAAATCTTATAGAGTCAGCCTTACATATGCCTTCATTTTCGGTGCAATCCTGGGTGGACTACTCCTTGTGTTTGGCCCACAGTTTCTTTCTCTGTTCGCTACGGAACCAACAGTTATTGATGCTGGTATGCAGAGGATTCGTATTATGGCATTCAGCTATGCATTCAGCTGTTTTATGGACGGCAGTATCGCCGCATCCCGAGGTATCGGAAAAAGTATTCCGCCTACCATTATCGTTATCCTGGGCTCCTGCGTATTTCGTATTGTCTGGATTTATACAGTATTTGCACATTTCCAGACGATTTCATCACTGTATCTTTTGTATATCTTCTCATGGGGAATTACAGGACTTGCAGAAACTCTGTTTTTTGTTGTAAGTTTTAACATAATATATAGCAAGAATTCTCCTTCCTCTATAGAAGGCCACTGAAAAAGTCCTTTTTTCGTATAAATCAACACAAAATAAAGTACATCAGTCAATATTAAGACACTATATATAGTATGCAAAAACAGTTTTTCAGTGGCGTCCTATAGGTGGGAGATGAATTGCAAAAAAACAGAAAAGAACACTTGTTCTGCAACGCGATTCATGGTATAATAGAATCAGTCGATAAGGTAAAAGATCAAAAAAGGACTGTTTTTATGGAAAAAATAGATCACAATGCACATTCA
>NZ_JAJDML010000040.1:0-36249 GCF_020594215.1 Blautia sp. DFI.1.216 | reverse complement strand
GAATCGTATGTGTTTCACTGTTTAGTTATCAAGGTTGTCTGTCTTGCGACAGCTTGTTTACTTTATCACATCTCTTTTTCTTTGTCAAGAACTTTTTTTAAGTTTTTTTCAAAGTTTTTCGAACTCTTCCGGATTTCCGAACTGTTCTTCCGATCAGTGATTGTCGGCTCTGTTCAAGCGACTTAATTACTTTAACATATTCGTTTTAAGTTGTCAAGCACTTTTTTTAATTTCTTTTTTTCTTTCAGAAATCGCTTTAAATTGTCTCTTTTCAAGAAACAATTATTTCCGACAGCTCAACTAATATAACACCGAAAGCAGTCCCTGTCAACAGTTAATTTCATAATTTGACAAACTTTTTATATTTTCACCCTAATCTCCACTAAATTCCCAACAGCCATCCAGTCTATCTGACACCGGAATTCCAACCATCCTCCCCAGCTATCCTTCCTATATTGCAGCACCCACATACCATATATACACAACACCCCAGCTTTTCCATCCCATTCATACTATATATAGGAAACTTTTCTATTCCGCCAAACTAACAAACCACCATCCCGCTTCTCTTTCAGCCATCTCTGTCACAGCCAACAGCCAGCAAGCTCAAATCATTCTCTTCGGCGACATTTGCAGGGCCTTTAGAAAAACTTAGCCCCGGGAAATCTGCGTTATTCGCAGATCACTCACTGTCTGAGCCGCTTCGCGGCGAGTTTGAGTTATCTGTGAATGCTTTTAGCAGATTTTCCGGGGCTTAGCTTTTCTTAAGGCCCGAAACCGAGCCGAAGAGAATGATTTGAGCTTGCGTCCCTCTTAGCTGATCTTCCCGGGCTTAGTTTTTCTTAAGACCCGAAACCGAGCCGAAGAGAATGATTTGAGCTTGCGTCCCTTTCATCTGGAATAAAACCCACTCTCAACCTCCACCGGAATCACCCTCTCCTCAATCCCCTCAATCTCAATAAACCTCTGTCTCCCCAACATCTCCACCATCTGCGCAAGCAGCTCCCTGCTCCCCTGCGCCTCCATCTCCACGCGGTCATCCCAGTTATTTCTCACCCAACCGGTAACCCCCAGAGAACTGGCAATATAACAGGCCCGATAGCGAAATCCAACTCCCTGCACTCTCCCCGAAAACCAATAATGCTTCCTTATCAGATTCTCTCTCATCTCCGAACCCTTCCCATCCTGAACATCATGCTTTTTCCAGACTCCCCGGCCTTTCTCATACTCCTCGGCAATCTCCTCACCTGTCTCAGAATCCTGCAGAAACGTTCTGTACTTCTTTCTCTTAAAATCAAATATACTCAACAGCAACCCTCTCTCACAGCTACTGTGCCGGCAACTTGATTTCCCGAACATTCTCACATCTTTCCTGCCAGCCTGTTTCAGGAATCACTCTGCCGCCACACTACAATCACACCCTGATCACAAATCCGTCTTTTCTCGCTTTCGCTTTCGGATATTCCCCGGAGCGATAACCAAGCACACAATGACCAATTCCAACATAAGACTCCGGCACACCCCACTCTGCCTTCAATGCCTTTCCTTCTTCAGAAGCAAACACCTCTCTTGCACGATGAATCCAGCAGGAATCAACCCCAAGGGCATGAGCAGCATTCATCAGATTTCCCATAACCAGACTTCCATTTTCCACACATGTAGGCATATTACTGTCTGCAAAGACCACAACAACTGTCGGTGCCCCATAGAACGGATCACTCTCAGTCCCCATCACATCCGCATTCATTTTAGAAAGCTTCGCAACAAGTTCCGGATTCTGTGTTACTACCATAAGTGTACCCTGTTGTCCCATTCCGCTTGGTGCGTATTCCCCTGCTTCAAGAATTTCATTCAACACTTCTTCCGGCACCAGATCTTCTTTATAACCACGTACACTTCTTCGCTCCAAAAGATTTTTTATTGTTTCATTCATGTCTCATATCCTCCTGTATTTATTTTCATCACTGTCAAAGCAACATTACTGTCCACCACGTTCTCAGCAACACAGCCAGGCAACAATATCTTCTTATATTATAGCACTACATCTACCAAAACTCACCTGTATTTCCCATAATTTTCAGGCAATTTTCCTTGCCCCTGCATCACAACTGGTCTATAATAAAGAGCAGACTAACATGAGGTATAAACTATATGAACAAAAAAGAAATTTCTGAAATCAAGAAACAGTTCACTCCCGAGAACTGTTCTCTCACCCGCATCTGCGGATGTTACGTTGACGGAGAAAAGAATAAAAAAACCGAACTGAAAGAAGCATTTCTCTCTTTATCAGAAGAAGAAATGTTCAAATACTTTGAAATTTTCCGCAAATCCCTTTCCGGAACAATAGGAAAAAATCTGATGAACATGGAATTTCCTCTCGAGCAGGAAACTGAGGGCGGAACTCAACATTTTCTTATGAAACTGAGAGAAAGCAAACTGACCGATGATGCACTGGTAGAAAGTTTCTACGATAAGATCATTGAAAACTATGATTATCCCGAAAACTACTACATCATCCTGATCCATGGAGTATATGATATCCCCGGAAAGTCTTCCGACGGTGCAGAAATGTTTGATGCATCTGATGAGATTTATGAGCACATCATGTGCTGTATCTGTCCTGTAAAACTCTCTAAGGCAGGTCTTTGCTACAATGCCGAAACCAACAGCATCCAGGACCGTATCCGCGACTGGATCGTGGAACTTCCGGATGTTGCTTTCCTTTTCCCGCAGTTTAACGACCGCAGCACTGACATCCATGGTGTCCTTTATTATAGTAAAAATGCAAACGAGCTTCGGGATATTTTTATCGATGAACTGCTTGGATGTACAGCACCTCTTTCTGCAGGAGGACAGCGTGATTCCTTTAACGCACTGGTTGAAGATACTCTGGGCGACGACTGCAGATATGACACTGTATTAAGCATTCACGAGAAATTAAACGACCTGATCGAATCACAGAAGGATGAGCCGGAACCTGTAGTTCTGACCAAATCTGAGGTAAAACGCCTCTTTGAAGAATGCGGCGTAGAAGATGAAAAACTACAGTCATTTGATGAACAATACGAGATCACAGCCGGGGAAAAATCCTCTCTGGTCGCTTCCAACATCACCAACACAAAAAGATTCGAGATCAAAACCCCGGATGTTGTAGTCCACGTAGATCCTGAACGTGCCGATCTTGTGGAAACACGCGTAATTGACGGACGCAAGTGCCTTGTGATCCCAATGGAAGGCGAAGTTGAACTGAACGGAATCCGCGTACATACAGGAAATGAAAATCCTTCTGATGACGAATTTTATGACAATACAGATACTGAGACAGAGGAGACATCTGATGGAGAATAATCGTAAACTCTTATTTTTTGACATTGACAAAACCCTGTTAACCCCTTACCCATGGACAGTTCCGGACAGTGCGAAACAGGCTTTAAAAGAAGCCCGCTATAATGGTCATCTCCTTTTCATCAATTCCGGACGTACCTATACAATGATTCCGGAAATCATTAAAGAAATGGGATTCGACGGCTATGTATGCGGATGCGGCAGCCAGATTTATATGAATGAAGAGCTTTTGTTTTCCAGTTCTATTCCAAATCCGCTTTGCCGTAAAACAACAGAATTACTGCGGGAATGCAGAATTCCTGCGTTTTTTGAACGCCCGGATAAGATTTTATATGACAGCAGTTCATGTGCTGTTCCTGAAACTGTTCAGAAGCTGAAAGCAGAAGTTATAGTAGAAGATCTGGCTCTCTACCCGCCCGAAACATACAACCATTTTACATTTGACAAGTTTCTGGCTTTTCCGTCTGCTGATTCTGATATGGAAACTTTCCGCAAATTTGCAGATGAACATTTTCTGTGTTTCATACATGAAGACAAGGCCTGGGAACTGACTCAGAAAAATCTTAGCAAAGCAACCGGAATCCGGTTTCTGGCAGACCGCCTTGGGGTTCCGGTCAAAGACACCTATGCATTCGGCGACAGCACGAACGATCTTCTTATGCTGCAGTTCGCCGGAAACAGCATCGCAATGGGCGACTCGGATCCCCTGATCCTGCCTCACTGCACTTACCAGACAACCAATATCGAAGATAACGGAATTGCCAATGCTTTGAAGCATTTCCATCTCATTTAGCAGAACATACAAAATAACGTATTATCATATCTCTATTTATCTGTGTTATTTTTGCATATTTAGGAGAATGATTTCGGATTTATTTAAACTTAAAAACAGCTATGTGAAAACACTCAGGTTTTCATCATAGCTGTTTTAATTTACAATACTCAATTCCTATCAGCAGGCTACTGACAGTTCGGATTTTCTTATTTAGCTGCTTCTGTCGGTGTTGCTTCCGGTGTTTCAGTAGTTTCTGCTGCTTCTTCCTCTGCCGCAGGTGTCTCAGTCACATCTGTATCTTCTGCTGCAGGTGTTTCTGTAACTTCCTCTGTTTCCGGTGTTGGAGTTGCCTCTTCTGTCACTTCAGGTGTCGGTGTTTCCGGAACCGGAGTAGGAGTCGGTGCCATGAAGGTATGTTTGTCAGTGATCTTAAGTGTCTTAATGACTTTCTTAACTGCCTTTACATCTGCCTCATCCAGCCATTTAGCAGTTGTATCTGTAAAATAGGTACTTTCTTTGGAATTCTGAAGAGATTCTCGCTTGGAAGCTGTGGCATCTTCATCATTGATCTTGTCAAGTCTTACTACATAGTATCCTGTGTCAGTCTCAATAATATTGTCTGCAACTTCTCCGTCTTTCAGTCCTCTCAGAACCTTCAGAACCTCATCCGGATATGCCTCGCTGCCGGAATCTTCATCCTCGTCTTCGCTCTCTTTTGTTGTAAAATTACCCTGTACTGCAGAATAACTGTCATCTACACCTTTGGCAATCTCACTCATGTCTGCTGTAGGATCCTCTTTCATCTTATCCAGAATCTCCTGAGCCTGTTCTTTCTTAGTCTTTTTCTCCTCATCAGTTATATCATCACCGCTTGTAGAGATACTTACATAAGTGAAGGTTGTCTGATTCGCTTCATCATCAGAAACTGTGATCTTTCCTTCTGCTACAACCGGATCATACATCTTCTTCTGAATTGTCTGAAGCTCCAGAAGTGTTTTTACCTGATCTTCCGTTACCGCAAGTTCCTTAATTGTCTCTTCACTGTTTGCAGCCATAAACTGTGATGCTGCATCTGCGATCGCTGCTTCATCATCATCTGTAAGCTCTACGTTATAATCCGCAGCCTTCTCTTTGAGAATATACATCTTCTCAACAGACTCCAGACTGCTTGTCACTGCCTGATCACCATAAGTCTCATCTGAATCATCACCTGCTGTCTGATCCCAGATATTATCTGCACTTCCCATATAATTTAAATACATGGTTGTTGTCTGCTGTTGTTGTTCGCGGGCATAAAGACTTACAACTCCAAGCGGAATATCTGTTCCGTCAACAGTAGCCACTGTCTTTGTTCCATCTAATGTTTTACTTCCACAGCCGGAAAGCATACCAACTGACATCACACCTGCCAGTGTCACAACGGCTGTTCTCTTTACCATTTTTTTCATTTCTTCCTCCATATTATCAATCTGGTCTTTCTTCCATACCACTTTCCCAGAATGTACTGTTATTAGAGTATAAACTTTTTTCCTGCGAAGGGCAAGGCAAATCGAAAAATATGTAGTATATTTCACATATTTTCCGCCATGCTCTTAAGTTCCTCTGCAAATTCCGTCAATGCCAGGATCAGATTCCCCTGTGGTTCCAGGATAAATTTCGGTTCCTGCTCATTCTTAAACTGCAGACCTCTTCTGTATTTCTGCATAAGAGCCGGAAAGCCTTCTGTATTCAGCCTTGCTTTCTCATAAAGGGTAAACCGGACTATTTTTCCAGTCTGCTTTATTTCCGTTACGTACCCCTGATGAGCAATCGCCTTTAACTTCGCAATCGCCAGAAGATTCAGCACTGCCTTTCCGGGTTCTCCGAAACGGTCCAGAAGTTCTTCCAGCATATCATCATAATCCTGTTGTGTCTCAATCCCCGCAATTCTTTTATAAATATCCAGCTTCTGAAATTCATTACTGATGTAGGAATCAGGAATATACGCATCAACATTCAGATCAACCGATGTCTCGAAATCCTCCATTGTATGAATACCCTTCGCCTCTTTCACTGCTTCATTGAGCATCTTACAATAAAGATCATATCCAACCGCATTCATATGTCCATGTTGCTGCGCACCCAGCAGATTTCCGGCACCTCGAAGTTCCAGATCTCTCATTGCAATCTTAAATCCGCTTCCCAGATCCGTATACTCGCGGATCGCAGCCAGACGCTTCTCAGCCGTCTCCTTCAGCATCACATTCTTTCTGTACATCAGAAACGCATAGGCAGTTCTGTTGGAACGCCCGATCCTTCCCCGAAGCTGATAAAGCTGAGAAAGCCCGTATCTGTCTGAATCATGGATAATCATAGTATTTACATTGGAAATATCCAGCCCTGTCTCAATGATCGTGGTGGAAACCAGCACATCAATATCCCCGTTTACAAAGGAATACATCACATTCTCCAGTTCCCTCTCACTCATCTGGCCATGAGCAAAATCCACCCTTGCGTCCGGCACCAGCTTCGCAATACGCAGGGCAACATCTGCAATATCCGTCACTCGATTATAAACATAATAAACCTGTCCGCCTCTGCGCAATTCCCTGTTGATAGCCTCTCGGACTGTCTCTTCATCATATTCCATAACATATGTCTGGATCGGCATTCTGTCCATAGGAGGCTCCTCCAGGACACTCATATCCCGGATTCCGATCAGGCTCATATGAAGAGTACGGGGAATGGGCGTTGCAGTCAGTGTAAGGACATCCACATCCTTCTTTAACTGCTTGATTTTTTCCTTATGCGTAACTCCAAACCGCTGTTCCTCATCAACGATCAACAGGCCAAGATTTTTGAACTGTACGTCTTTGGAAAGGATTCTGTGCGTTCCAATGATCACATCCACCTGACCTTTTTTCAGATCTTCGATTGCCTTCTTCTGTTGTGCCGGGGTCCGGAATCTGCACAACAGTTCCACACGTACCGGAAATTCCTTCATCCTCTGCACAAAGGTATTATAAATCTGCTGCGCAAGGATCGTTGTAGGTGCAAGATAAGCTACCTGTCTGCTCTCCTGTACTTCCTTAAATGCGGCACGCAGCGCCACTTCTGTTTTGCCGTATCCCACATCCCCGCAGATAAGCCGGTCCATAATCCTGGTACTCTCCATATCACGTTTGGCATCCTCAATAGCACTGAGCTGATCCTCTGTCTCTTCATATGGAAACATTTCTTCAAATTCTCTCTGCCATACAGTATCAGGACCACAGACATATCCTTCCTTTTCCTGACGCACTGCATAAAGCTCTACCAGTTCTTTTGCAATATTTTTAACTGCCCCACGAACCTTGCTCTTTGTTTTATTCCACTCCTGAGTACCAAGTTTGTTCAGCTTCGGAGCCTTTGAAGCATCTGCCCCTGAATATTTCTGCAGACAGTCAAGCTGAGTAGCAGGAATATAGAGATTGCTTCCGCCTCTGTATTCAATTTTAATATAATCTTTAACGATCCTGTCTACTTCAACTTTTTCAATTCCTCGGTAAATACCAAGACCATGCTTTTCATGGACAACAAAATCGCCGACAGAAAGCTCCGCAAAATCCTGAATACGGCTTCCACTGTAATTTTTTTTCTTCTTTTTTTTCTGTTCCTGTCCAAAAATGTCAGATTCTGTCATTACCGCAAACTTGATCAACGGGTATTCAAAGCCCTTCTTTGCATGGCCATAAACCACCATGATCTCGCCCGGACAGATCTCCCTGTCATAATCTTGTCCATAAAAGGCTGCCAGTCCCTCTTCCTGAAGATCCTTTGCCAGCCTCTCGGCCCTTGTGCGGGAACCGGAAAGCAACGCGATCCTGTATCCCTGTTTCTTATACTGATGAAGATCTTTTACCAGAAGTTCAAAACTGTTGTTATAAGCGCTGATTGATTTTACCTCCAGGTAAAATTTCTCCCGCACTTTCCAGCCTGCCTGTTTCGGTTCCAGCGCACATACAGAAATACAGTTGCGTTTATTCAGTTCTTTTTGAAGCTGTTCAAAAGAACAAAGCCAGTTTTCCGGCAGATTCCGGCTGCCTTTTTCCTCTCTGTGCATACGGCTCTGTCTGTACTCTTCTTCTACAGCCCCGCCTTTCTCAGTCAGTCGGTTTGGTTCATCCAGAAAGATTATGGTTCTTTCCTCCGGAAAATAATCCAGGAAGGAAACCATATCCTTGTCCCCTATATGCTCCACAGCCGGATAGATCGTAAGTTCTTCCAGATTTTCCAGAGAACGCTGACTCTCCGGATCAAAACTCCGGATAGAATCAATCTCATCTCCCCAAAGCTCGATTCTCCATGGATTTTCCTCAGTGAGACAGTAAATATCCACAATACCGCCACGCACAGAGAACTGCCCCGGCATTTCCACCTGTCCTACCCGCTCGTAACCTAAAGCCACCAGCTGGTTCTTCAGCTGTTCTATGTCTACGGTGCTGTCACTTTCGTAATGAATCAGCTGTTCTTTTATCTTTCCCAGAGATTCCAGAAAATCCATACATCCGTCAATACTTGTAACAACTGTCAGTTCTTTCTCTTCCAGTAACGCCTTAATGACCTTCATCCTCTGACGTATCAGCAGATTTCCATGGATATCTGCCTGAAAGAACAGAAGATCTTTCGCAGGATAAGAATACACTTTTCTGTCATAAAATCTGTAATCTTCATAAATTTCTCTGGCGCGGCGTTCGTCCTCCGCCAGGATCAGACGATAAGGCGCAATCCCGGAAAGTCCGTACATCAGATGAGATTTCTGCGATTCCATACACCCCGAAACCTGCAGGATTCCCTTATTCGTTTTGCTTTTTTCTTTAATCTGTTCAAACTCTGCAAGCCCCTGCAGAGGTGTTAAAAATGCTTTCATCTTCACCCCTCATGATCCTTCGACGTAATAAAAGCGGCTTCTGTTTCCAGTTACCGCTTTCTATACCTTTTGCTGAACAATCATCTATTTCCTGTCTGCTTATTTCTGTACAGGTACTTTTCTGTTATATTCGTTCATGGCTGCATCTGTACCCTGTGTGATTATGATATCCACAGCCTTTGCCGCCTTTGCTATTGCTTCATCCACAAGTTTCCTGTCTTCTGTGGAAAATCTGCCAAGTACATGATCTGCCAGATCCCATCCCTTCGGCTTTGCACCAACTCCTACTTTAATACGGAGAAATTTCTCTGTGCCAAGCTGGCGGATAATATCTTTGATCCCGTTATGTCCACCCGCACTTCCCTGCTTGCGGATGCGAAGCTGCCCGGGCTCCAGATCAATATCATCATAAATAACAATAAGCTCTGATTCCGGATCAATTTTAAAATAATTCGCCATCTCACGAACAGGACCGCCACTCAGGTTCATAAAAGAAAGTGGCTTCATAAGAATCACTTTCTCTCCGCCGATCATGGTTTTACCGTACATGGCATTAAATTTCACACCACCCTGAGGGACATTGTAATCCTCTACCAGACGGTCAACGGTATCAAATCCCATATTGTGGCGTGTTGCTTCATACTGTTTCCCGGGATTTCCCAGGCCAACTACTAAATACATATATGTGTCTCCTGCTTAATTTAACACCATTTTCCGGAATTACCATACCTGTCCTGATGTCAAATTTATTTTTTACATACTCTAAAGTGTGTTTAAAAAATCAATCTTATAAATTGTGACGCACATCTTGCGGGAATGATTTTTCAGACACGCTCTAAGATAATTAATTAAAATATACCATCTCTTCCTTAAGCGGCTCGCATTCTTTCACATCACTTGCATAAAGAACAATGCCCTCACCCTGATATTCTGTACGGTTCTCAAATGCGACCTTCGCTGTTACTTCTACCCAGCTGCCCTCTTTGATATGCGGTGCATAATCGCTTCTGCACACGTATCCAAGGAAAGTGGTATCATCTGCGCAGCAGGTCATTGCCACACGTCCCGGAACAAAGAATTTACTTCCCATTCCACGTGGTTTCATGACACGTCCTTTAAAGCGGACAATTTTGTCTACATATTTATCCGGATTATCCATGGCATCCACAAACCAGATACCATAATCTTCCGGTGGAATCTCAATGATCGGTGCATTGATATCAAACGGCATCTCATCCTGGAAAATGTCATCCATCTCGCCCTCTTCATTTTCAAAGATAACCTCTGCACTCTGATTTGCGACCTTGATCCCTCGTCTGTATGCAGGAAGCGGATCTCCCTCTTTACAGCGGTTAAATACAACCATATCTGTATTTCTGATCATATCCATGAACAGAGATTTCATGTTTGCCATATAAACCTGATAAGTAGTTGCATCCACACAGGTAATCTCCTGCTCAATGCCCCAGCCTTCCGGAAGCTCCATCTGCTCAAACTTACTTACAAGCCACATTCCGTTGTACTCGATCACAACACGCTCCGGCTGATGGATGATATCCATGGCAGCCAGACGCTGTGGTGTCAGATCTTCTTCATCCTCGATCACTTCCACAACTGTGTTTGTAAGTTTCAGTTTATCCATATCATATTCTTCTTCGCCTTCTTCGCAAAGGATCAACAGAGTTTTGCCGTCAATGGCAAAGTACTCCTGCTGCAGTGTAAAATCCAGGAAAGTAGTCTTTCCGCTTTCCAGGAATCCCGTAACCAAATAAATGGGAACTCTGATATCATCCATCATATAATTTATTCCTTTATCTTTATTCTGATTCTGTTATTATCTGCCGAAATCATTCAGTCTCGCATCTATGACACAGGATTTCATGCTCCGATGAGCTGAATCCAGATGCAGTATTTTAGAGGATTGCCATAAATCGCTGCTTCCTCATGATCATTATGCAAGCCCAAATAATTCTGCAAGTTTATCTTCTTTCAGTTTAGAGCCGATTACGCAGAGACGACCTGTGTATTCCGGTGCACCTTCACGGATCTCTGTTTCCTCCGGAACCATGTCAAAATAAATCCATGTTCCGTCTTCTGCAGGAAGCATTCCCTTTGCACGAAGAATAATACCGTAATCTTCAGAAGCGGAAAGAGCCTCAAGCATCTTCTCAAGACCTTCTCTTGTGTATTTCTTAATCGTCTCACGTCCCCAGCTTGTAAATACCTCATCTGCGTGATGATGGTGATGATCATGATGATCATGTCCACAGCCGCATTCATGGTCGTGGTCATGGTGATGATGTTCATGTTCTTCGTGATCATGTCCACAGCCACATTCATGATCATGGTCGTGATCGTGATGATGATGCTCTCCATGTTCATGTACATGTCCGCACTCCGGGCATACCTCTTCCTCAGACATCAGTTCTTCCTCAAGAGATACCGGTTTCTCCATAACCTCAAGGATTTTCTTTCCGTCCAGTTTCTCAATCGGAGTGGTGATGATAGCAGCTTTCGCATTAATTCCACGAAGAAGTTCCATTGCCTGCTGTGCTTTCTTCTCATCAATGATATCTGTACGGCTCATGATGATCGCACCTGCATATTCAACCTGATTATCAAAGAACTCACCAAAGTTTCTCATATACATTTTGCACTTCTTTGCATCAACTACAGTTGTATAGCTGTTCAGAACGATATCCACATCTCCCTGAACACCCTGTACTGCCTTGATAACATCTGAAAGTTTACCAACACCTGATGGCTCGATCAGGATTCTGTCCGGATGATATTTGTCCACAACCTCTTTCAGAGAAGTGCCGAAATCTCCCACTAATGAACAGCAGATACATCCGGAATTCATTTCCCGGATCTGGATTCCCGCTTCCTTCAGGAAACCACCGTCAATACCAATCTCACCAAATTCGTTCTCGATCAGTACAACCTGCTCATCTGCATAAGCCTCTTTCAGAAGTTTCTTAATCAATGTAGTTTTACCGGCTCCAAGGAAACCGGAAATAATATCAATCTTAGTTGCCATTGTCTTATTTCTCCTCTTCGTTAAAATTTATATTTCTGAATAACTGCCATATAGCCGTCATTTTTTATATTCTGCCATTTTTATGAACAAACAGAATAACTTTTGGAACTGCCATCATTATCTGTCTGTTTATATATTTGCCTGTAACGTACTCATTATACATAAGATGTCCAATGTATTCAAGTCTGCCATCAACGCATTTTGACCAGGAAACACTTGTGCCCCCTGGTTTACAGATATCCTGCAGCTGTTCAATACCTTCAGAACAACCTGCCTGTTCACATCAAAGAAAGGGGCATGATCCACCATCATGCCCCCGCCTGTATACACTAATGATCAACCGTTGATCATAAAGCTCATTAATTTATCAATATCGTCTTTCTCATAAGCAACGATCTCAAGTTCCGGAATCTCTCCGCCTGAGAAAATGTTTGCCAGAGATACATACTGGGATAATTTAGATTTAAGGTTCAGTCTGTCACCTTCGCCTGTTACTAATTCTACTCTGCCTTCGCAGCTGTCAACTACAGCAAAAAATTTATCGATATCTTTAATGTTAGATACTTTCATGTTCATTCTCCTTTCAACATGGAAACCATTATTCTCTCTATTCCTTGTGTTCGCGATAATTATAACGCAGATAAATTTCAAAAGCAATTATTTATATTTCACGAATTTTTCATATATTATTATGCTTACTCTGCAATATTGTCAAATAAATAACATACCCCTGACAATAATTCTCTCAGATATTTACATATATCCCGAAATCATCCCGAAAAATTAATATGTAAAAATCGCAACCCCATAAGCCGGCAATGGATATGCGAAGGAAAACTCTCTGTTATCACATTTCTGTTTCACTGCCTTAAATGTCTTTGGCTGCTCCAGAAGTCCATTCTCGTCCATGATCAGCTTGTACTGTTTTTTCTTCGGAACACCAACCCTGTAATCCGGACGGTCAACAGGTGTAAAGTTAACTATGTAAAGAATATTGTTTCTCTTTGTAGGAGACTTTCTCACAAAGCTGAAAATACTTCTGTCCCCGTCATCCGCATTGATCCACTCAAATCCTTCCGGATTATTATCACCGGCATAAAGTGCCGGATATTTCTTATAAATAGTCAGGAGATCATGCACATAATTCTGAAGTTCCTTGTGTGGCTCTTCATTCAGAAGGAACCAGTCAAGTTCTCTCTCCTCACTCCATTCACGAAGCTGTCCGAATTCCTGTCCCATGAACAGAAGCTTCTTACCCGGATGGCAGTTCATAAATGAATAGGCAGCCTTTAAATTCTTGAATTTGTCCGGTAACTCTCCCGGCATCTTCTCAAGCATGGAGCATTTCAGATGAACCACCTCATCATGAGAAAGAACTAATACATATCTCTCACTGTATGCATATGACATGGAGAAAGTCATCTTATTATGATTAAATTTACGGAAATACGGATCCAGCTTCATATATTCCAGGAAGTCATTCATCCATCCCATATTCCACTTCAGACTAAAACCAAGTCCGTCCTTCTCTGCATCCCCTGTAACCATCGGCCATGCAGTAGATTCCTCAGCGATCATCACAGTTCCATGATTTCTTCCAAGAACTACTGTATTCAGATGCTTAAAGAATTCAATAGCCTCCAGATTCTGATTTCCGCCATATTTATTTGCGATCCATTCTCCATCCTTCTTACCATAATCAAGATAAAGCATGGAAGCAACAGCATCCACACGAAGTCCATCTACGTGGCACTCCTCCACCCAGTAAAGGGCATTTGCGATCAGGAAGTTCTTAACCTCCGGGCGTCCGTAATTATAAATCTTGGTACCCCAGTCCGGATGTTCTCCCTGTCTCGGATCTGCGTGCTCATACACTGCGGTTCCGTCAAAATTCGCAAGACCATGGGCATCTTTCGGAAAATGTGCAGGTACCCAGTCAAGGATAACTCCAATCTTATTCTGATGTAAATAATCCACCATATACTTGAAATCCTGTGGCGTTCCATATCTGGAAGTCGGTGCATAATATCCGGTCACCTGATATCCCCAGGAACCGTCAAAAGGATGCTCTGCGATTCCCATAAGCTCTACATGGGTATATCCCATTTCCTTCACATAAGCTGCCAGGGCATGTGCGAATTCTCTATAGTTATAAAATCCTTTTTCATTTTCCTCTGACTGCGGATGCTTCTTCCATGAACCCGGATGAACCTCATAGATTGCCATAGGCTCTACCTGCTCATCAAACTTCTCTCTGTTCTTGATCCATGTGGCATCCTTCCATTTATAGTCTGTGATATCTGTGATCCTGGAGGCTGTACCCGGACGGAGTTCAGCTTCATTTGCATAAGGATCTGCTTTATATAGCTTCTCTCCATGCGCACCCACGATAAAGAATTTATACAGTTGTCCAATCTTTGCCCCCGGAACAAATACCTCATAAACACCGATCGGACCAACCTTCTCCATCGGGTTTGCTTCTTCCTCCCAGTCATTAAATTCACCAATTACAGAAACAGACTGTGCATTCGGTGCCCAGACCGCAAAATATACACCTTTTTTTCGTCTGTATGTAGTCGGATGGGCACCCAGTTTCTTATATACTTCATAATTGGTTCCCTGTCCAAATAAATATTGATCCAAATCCGTAAATTTCATACTCACACCCATCTGGAGTCCTCCCTTAACTTCGGTTTCTATCTTTTTTGCAGATACTGATTCCATAAAATAATACTGTAACAGGATATCTTACGTTACTGTTCACTCCATTCTCAGTAACGTAGCCAAAATTCATTCCAGATTGCCTGCGGCAATGGAATTTTGGCATATGAACAGTAACTATCTTACAGCAAGTTCAATCAGGAATACGAACTGACTTTTAGTCATTCTATAAGCCTTATTATACCAACGGACATTCCATACGTCAATTAAAAATATGTGTATATTTAACAATTTTTTTATATATTTTATGTGTTTTTTGTAAAAAACATAAAGAGCAAAGAAGTACCTTTGCTCTCTTCTTTGCTCTTTCGTATGTTCGTAATTACTCTGTATGATCCACACTGCAGGATTGCATATGTTTTTTATTCCGTTCCATCTCCGTAATCTACAGAATCATCACTGTAATCTTCCGAATCATCTGAACTTCCATCATCATAACTTTCGTCATCCGAACTTCCATCATCATAGCTTCCATCGTCTGAACTTCCATCCGAATAATCCTCACTTCCGTCTGAGGAATCTGTGCTTCCGTCAGAAGAATCTGCGCTTGCATCAGATGTACCATCTGTTCCGTCTGCAGAAGCTGCTGCATCAGAACCGCCTTGATATCCCGGCACATCTCCATTACTGAGTGTACTCGGCCAGAAATCCACATAACATGCATTCTGTAAGGTCACATTCTTGGCTTCTGCCATCTCACTTACCGTTACAAGTTTATATCCCTGTGCAATAAGATCCGGTATCAATCTCAAAGCAGCCTTTACAGATGGCTCATGAATATCATGCATCAGGATGATAGTTCCATCTGTCAGATCTCCATTCATTACTGCACTGTAATCCGCATCTGCATCCAAAAGTTTCCAGTCTTCTGTGTCCAGTGACCACATAAAGAACGGCTTATTTACAGTATTATAAATATCTGAATTTCCGTCCCCGTAAGGCGCACGCGCCACACTCGCAGCCTGGCCACATGCCTGAATCAATGCATCATCTGTATCAGAGAACTGCTTTGCAACTGCGTCAAGATCAATTGTCGTCAACTGTGTATGATCCCAGGAATGACTTCCAATCTCACAGCCAAGTTCCAGCATACGTTTTGGCGCATCCGGATATGAACTGACATTCTGACCAAGCATAAAGAATGTTGCATGAGCATTATTCTGTTCCAGACAATCCAGCAGTTCATCTGTATACTCTCCCGGACCATCATCAAAAGTCAGTGCCAGCATCGGACGTACCTTACTCGGATCATAAGATCCGTCTTCATTAAAGTAATAATCCTTCACTCCCTTTTCTACCCATCCTGTCTGTATATATCCGTTTTCGTCAAAAGAATAGGTAACACCATCTATATCCTGAAATCCATTTGAAAAATATGTACCATCTGTATTCTGATACCACTTTCCGTTAGCATCCTCATGCCATCCGGCTGTCATCGCGGCAATCTTATCTGTATCTGATTTACCCTTCAATGGCTGTCTCACCGCAGCATCGGAATTTGCCTGAACTTCCTCTGTATCTGCCTGAGCCTGTACAGTCTGATCACTGCTTCCGCCTCCGGCTACATGATGTGCGATCGGAATAATAATTCCTCTCACTACAAACACCACCGCCAGAATCATGCCAATAACACAAAGTCCGATCTTTGTATAATGCCTGATCATCATCTGGCGTTTTTTTCTGCGCATTCTTTCGCGCAACACCCTCTTATCCATGGTTTCCTTTCCCCGCTTCTTTTTGTTAATTAGTCCCTGACAGCGTACATCACAGTACGGAGTAATCCACTTTTATCAATAATCATAACTCATTTATCAGGTAAATACAATGCCAATTATTCACTCTGATCAACATCTTCCGTACCTAATTCCTCTTCCAGATTCTCATCTACATCTGAATTGTCCTGTCCGGAATCATCAGTATCTTCATCTGATACATTCTGATCACTGTCCTGTTCTGCATTTTCTGCCGCAGCATCTGCATCATCTGCCAGCACATCACCGTTTGCGACTTTCTCACTCACACTCGCATTTTTTATAATGAACTCCTCCACTCTGAGAAGTCCGACTGATTCATCTACATAATCCTGTCCGTAAGTTCCAACCAGCTCTGCAATACTGGAAACACCCATCTGTTCTACCAGTTTATCCTGCAGCTGAAGGCTCTCTTTGTCGTCAAGTGACAGTCCCTCTGCATCCATAATCCCCTGCACGATCAGGTTCTGCTTAACCTTACCCTCTGCATACTGCTGACATTGTTCATCAAAATCATCCTGCGAAATACCCTGACTGTCTGTAAACTCTTCCAGAGTCATGTCGGCCTGTTTTGCATAAACTTCCATACTCTTCTTAAATTCAGAAACAGCCTTATCCACATCTTCCTGTGGGTATTCTTTTACTTCAGAGTTCTCAAGCACTGTACTCCATGCAGTATTCTTAAGAACCTCCTGCGCAGATTCCTTTGCGTTTTTCTCAAGTTCACTGCGAATACTCTCACGATAATCATCTACTGTTGTATAATCAGTGTTCTTTGCAACCCATTCATCTGTAAGTTCTCCTTCACGCCGCACGTTCTGCACCGTAACCTTATATATAACTTCCTTACCTGCCAGAGTTTCGTCTGCATAGTCTGACGGAAAATCAATTTTAATCTCCTTTGTGTCACCCTTTTTCATCCCGATCACACCATTTTCAAATTCCTCAAACATCTGTCCGTCGCCGATCACAAAGTCATAGTTATTGGCAGTACCACCGTCAAAAGTCTGTCCGTCTTTAGTGCCTGTATAATTTACAGTCACCAGATCCCCTTCTTTTGCTGCATCAGATACAGGTTCTGCCTTATCTTTCAGATCCTCATCGATCTGAGCCTGTACATCATCGTCAGTGATCGCATCTACCGTATTGTCCAGAGTCAGTCCTTTATATTCTCCAATCGTAATATATTTCTCTACATTCTCAACAGAAACAAGCCGCGTAGTTCCTGTCTCTGCTTTCTTCCCGTCAGCAGCTCCTTCTGTCTTTGTACCGTCTGTGATAACAGCACCGCCATCACCACACGCAGATGCTGTCAGTGCAAAACAAACTGCAAGCATGGCAAGATATATTTTTTTCTTCATAATAATCAATACTCCCTTCTACATTCCAGGTACCGGAGTTGGTCTTGAAGAATCCCATACTTCCGATACATCAAAAAGATCACTGAGCATTTCCGGATTATAATACATTCTGTATCCATCCAGATTTCTTCTTCCCTGTCGAAAATAATCATCTGTAATCTGTACAAAATACTGACTGGAATCTACATTACAGAAATAGCGGTATCCCTGACTCTTATAAAACTCATATTTCTCATTGTCTGCCGAATATCCTTCCCAGCTTCCGATATCCGCACCAAATGCAAAAATGATCATATCTGTTTCTCCAAGTATGGGAGCCACATATTTCTTCCATTTTTTATCATCTCTTTTCAGATCATCCAGAGAAGTGGCAGCCACATCCTTATGTCCCCATGTATGGCTTGCAAATTCCCAGCCTTCTGCCTTCATAGCCTTAGCTACCTTTTTTGCATTTTTCACTTCCTGCTTATAGTTAAAATCCGGATGTTCTTCCAGGAATTTTTTCTGATCATCCTGCAGTTTTTTTCCGGTCTTATATGCAATATCCGTACGATATCCCAGAACACCGTCATAACCTGTCATTGCAAGGATTCCCTTTCTTCCATGATAGGAAAAATCCGGATGTTCTTTTACAAAAGTATCGATCAGCGGAACCATATCATAATCCCCTGTGGAAACACTTCCGTCATCCTCAATATATTCGTTCTTAACCTCACCATTGGAATCCACTACAAGTTTCGATGCGAAACCATCTCCGTCCATATAGTGATAATAACTTACATCATCCTGAGAAAGCACAAATGGAATTTTTCCCGGTGGCAGCATAATACTGCCTCTGGACATAGTTCCATCCTCATTGATAACCGCCATGTCGTGCGGACTGACCATGACATATCCCTTATCATACATACTCTGTATGATTTTGTTAAACTCATCAATTGTTGTCATATACTGGTTATATCCATTACTGTCTGAATCCCCGTCAAATGCTCTGGCAGTGTCTTTGATCAGTGTATGGAAGAACACGTGCGTGATCTGCTCCAGCGGATATTCTGTACAGGTGGCTTTCGTATTTTCGTAATCCGAAACTGCACTCTGCATATCCGTATTACTTTCGTAATCCGGCTGACTCTTAAGCAGTTCTATGGCGCCATCATAATCATACTGTACAGCCATAAGCGCTGCCTGCTCCATAGGATTTTCCTGTTTCTCATCTGCCTCTTCTGTATCTTCGTTGTCAGTCTGCTCTCCCTCATTCAGACCATCATCCTGCTGTGTATCTTCTGTACTTTTCTCTGTATCAGCATCCTGTTCATCAATTGTCTGCTGTTCTGTTTTTTTCTCAGTTTCCACATTTTCAGCTCTGGAACTCAGAAATGGAATATCCTGTTCAAACGGAATGAGCCCACATCCGCTTACTCCTAACGAAATACTCAAAATAGCTGCTGTTACACATGCTATCCTTTTTCTCATATATTGTCCCCTTTCAGTTATGCACAGAGATCATACTCACCCCATAGTTGGAACCGGCACCGGTCTGGAAGAATCAAACACAGACTGTGCATCAAACAGATCTGAGAGAAGTTCCGGATTATAGTACATTCTGTATCCGTCCAGATTTCTTCTTCCCTGCCGGAAATAATTACTGCGGATCTGCACAAAATACTGGCTTGAATCCACATTACAGTAATAATTATAGCCCTGGCTCTTAAGATATTCGAACTTCTCCCCCGAATAATCTTCAACACTGGTAAGATCTGCTCCAAATGCAAAAATAATAATATCTGTTCCGCCTATCAGAGGATCAACATTCTCTTTAAACTTCTGTGTATCTGCCTGTAATCTCTCCAGACTGATCTGACTTACATTCTGATGTCCCCATGTGTGGCTTGCAAACAGCCAGCCTTCATCTTTCATAGCCTGCGCTACTCTGGCTGCATTTTCTCTCTCTGTATTCAGATTAAAATCCGGATGCTCATCCAGCCATTTTACTTTATCTGCATCCAGATCATCCGGACGGGTTTCATAACTGCTGTCTGTGCGATAACCAAGAATTCCATTGTAACCGGTAAGGGCAACAATTCCTTTAGCACCTCTGTAAGAAAAATCAGGATGTTCCTCTACAAAACGATCGATCAGAGGAACCATATCATAATCGCCTACGGAAATACTGCCATCATCTTCCACATATTCATTGCGGATTTTTCCTTCCTCATCTACGATAAGTTTGGTTGCAAATCCGTCCCCGTCCATATAATGATAATAACACACATCATCCTGCGAAAGCACAAACGGTACTTTACCCGGAGGAAGGAGAATCTCCCCTGCATTCATATTCCCATTTTCATCCGCTGTCGCCATGTCATAAATGCTGACCATGACATATCCCTTATCATACATGCTCTGAGTAATCTGGTTAAATTCATCAATCGTTGTCATAACCTGATCGTAATCTCCTGACTTGTAATCCCCGTCAAAAGCCTTACCGGTATCTTTGATCAGAGTATGATAAAAGACGTGTGTCACCTGGTCTAACGGCCAGGAAACGCAGGATTCCTTCTTTTTCTGATAAACCTTAACCGCATGCTGAAACTTCTCACTTGTCTGATAAGTCTCACTGTTTTGCAGCATACTTATGGCTTTATCATAATCATACTGTTTTGCAGCATACTTTGCCTGCCTGTAAAGAGTTTTGTCCTCTTCACTCAGTCCATCCGTATCCTGAACTTCAGGTGTCACCGCATTCTCAGCTTCTGCCTCTGCATTTGTCTGCTGAGCTGTTTTTTCTTCTTCTGTTTTCCTGTCTGCAGATTTCACCATCTGCGCAATCTTAACCTGCTGCTCACTGACAAAATTCTGCAGTTCTTCCCCGTAAAATCCTATTCCAATCCCAATTGCAGCGGCTGCCACCACCACTATGCAGCCTGCGATACGCAGTCTTTTTTTTCTGCGGCGAAGTTTATTGCGGCGTTCCAGTCTGGCTGCCCTACGGGCTTCATAAGCTTTATTATCATCAAAAAAGAAATCTTCGTCCTCGCTTGCTGCCGGAGGTTCTTCGTCTATCTCTTCTGTATTTGGTTTTTCTTCATTTAGTTTTTCTACATTTGGTTTTTCTGCATTTAGCTCTTCTGCATTTAGTTCTTCTGCATTTGGTTCTTCTGCATTTAGTTCTTCTGCATTTAGTTCTTCTGCATTTAGTTCTTCTGCATTTAGTTCTTCTGCATTTGTCTTTTCTGTATTTACTTTTTCCTTATCTGAAAGTCGCTCCTCTTTCTTCTCAGAGTCGGGCTTTAATTCGCTCATGCTTTTCTCCTTTTTATCATATCCGTTTTTTACTCACAAATTATTCTGTCACAAAATAACTCCACAATTCCCGTTACATATATTATAACCACACATTATGATTCCATCCTGTAAAAATGTCTTTAACTGTTCCGCATATTTACCATTACTGTTCGCTCCGGCAAATATTGTCGCATTACAGTTTTGCTACAATTATAACCTTTCATAATGTAAATTTCTACCGCTTTCCATCCATTAATTCTTTTTTTGCAATTGCGTTTTACCTTATTTAATGATAAAATAATTTTTATGCAATGGACTGTCCGTACCAACAGTCCCTGTGAAAACACATACATTAGGGAGGATGCAAATGAGTACAGTAACAATAGTCCTTCTGGTCATTCTTGTTATCCTGATCGCTGCACTGATCGGTTTATATTTCTTCGGAAAAAAAGCCCAGAAGAAACAGGAAGAACAGCAGGCTCAGATTGAAGCAACTAAACAAACCGTTTCCATGCTGGTTATCGATAAAAAGAGGATGCCACTGAAAGAATCCGGACTTCCTCAGATGGTAATTGAACAGACACCTAAACTTATGCGCCGTTCCAAGCTTCCAATCGTTAAAGCTAAAATCGGACCAAAGATTGCGATCATGATCGCAGATGAGAAGGTTTTCGACCTGATTCCGCTTAAGAAAGAAATCAAAGCCGAAGTAAGCGGTCTTTATATTGTAGGCGTAAAAGGAATCCGCGGTTCCCTTCAGACACCGGCTCCCAAAAAGAAAGGTTTCTTTGCAAAATTCAGGAAAGACAAAACTGCCAGATAAATGCAGTCAGACATATAAACTAAAGGTCAGTGAATCGTGTCATCCATACACACAGATCACTGACCTTTTTCTGTTTTGATCAGACAGATATCTGCAACGAAGCAGAGAACTTACCAGATCTGATCAAATTGTAAAATTCTTACAGTCCTTTGGCTGTGCCTTAATCGCAAGATAACAGTCTGCCACATGCTCCTGGTTCATATCAAGCGCATAATCCACTTTCATATCAAGACCGCCATCACTCTCCTGCAGATTCAGATTCGTCGCCGCAATCCCCATTTCAATGGTTCCATAGGGAGTGGTATAGTAAGTCATATTCTTCTTACCCTGTTCAAAAACCATATGAACATTGACCACACCTTTCTTGCGAACCTCCATTCCCTTCCGGGAAATTTTTATGTAATTGACGGTAGGTTCTGCAAAATCCTCCATGACTTCCTCATAGCGCAGATAATGACTTCCGTTCCGGAAATAATACTGTCCCGGTACAACAATCTCCAGAGGTTCCTGTTCACCGTCTGCATCCATTGTCTGAAGTCCCCTTACATGAATCAGCACTTCTTTATCCATTCTTCTCATACTCCTGTTTTTATACTGTTCAAAACCTGTTTTTATGTATCTATATTATAACCATTCAGCAATCTGCTGTTTTTAATACTTCTCAATATCTATTTTTTTCGTCATCTCCACATCATATGGAAGAATCGAATTGGCAAATGCCTTAAACTCATCTGCCAGATCACTCACATAGAAGCGATACGGAAATTCATTCTTCTCTGTACCTTCACCGGCAAGTCCTTTTTCCTCCAGAAGCCTTCCCAGCTCCAGTGCGGTTTCATAAGCCGGATTCACCAGACATACTCCGTCTCCCATGATCTTTCTGATGGTGGAACGAAGCAATGGATAATGAGTACATCCCAATATCAGTGTATCCACCTGCTTATCCTGAAGTTCCTTCAGATATCTGGCAGCGACCTCATCAGTCACCGGATCATGAAGCCACCCTTCTTCTACCAGTGGCACAAACAGCGGACATGCTTTGCCGAAAACAGTGATCTCCGGATCCAGATGCTTCAGATACTCTGCATGTATCCCACTTCCTACAGTTCCCACAGTACCAATGATTCCTACCCTCTTATTTCTGGTCTGGGCAGCCGCCACCTTCGCACCCGGTTCTATCACGCCAATGATAGGAATGTCAAACTCATCCCTCACTGCATCCAGGGCAAAAGCGCTGGCTGTATTACATGCAACCACAATCGCCTTTACCTGCTGCTGCTGAAGAAAACGAATGATCTGCCGGGAATACCGGATGATAGTTTCTTTCGATTTACTTCCGTAAGGCACTCTCGCCGTATCACCAAAATATACGATTTTTTCTGAAGGAAGATTACGCATGATCTCACGCGCAACAGTCAGCCCTCCCACACCGGAATCAAATACTCCTATCGGTGCCTCTCTGTCTATTTTCATTGATTTCTATTCTCCATCTCTATTGATTGTCTCACTATTCTATCACCAATCAAGAGCCTGTGCAAGCCAGAAGGATATCTTTATGTCATCTTTCTGTCCTTTATTTTCCTCAGGGAACTGCGAGAAGCAGAATTTCGGGTACAATGTCCCCCACCATGCAGTAACTGCAGTCTGTTCCTGTCGTCTTTCAGCGATTTTTGCTATCTTCCCGGACATTCCCGGCATTGCTCTCATCATAAGAACACCAACAGCTGCCACGAACAGAACAAACGACAGTTTTCTTCTTAATTTTTTGTTCTTACTCTTTTTATTCATCATTGTCCCTCTCTCCTGTTATATCTTATCAGTTACCATATCTGCCTTTGTTATTTTCCTATATATTTTCTTATTTTATATGAAATTTCCAGACAGCACTTTAATATTTGGATTATGCCAATATTTTCCTGATTTATACTTCCACTTCCAGACTTCCATTTCTGATCTTCACAATCGGAAGTCGCAGGATTTTATCTTCTTTATATTTTTCATAGAAAAGCTCTCTGAGTGTCACAGCCGTAATATTTCCTCCTGACATTCTGTTTCGGATCAGTCCTGTAATATATTCTCCTGCTGATGAATTATCCTCTCCATGCCAGTTCAGGATCTCCCCTGCGTCCTCCGCTTCAAACACATAAAGATCTTCCCCCACAAAAATCTCCTGTTTCAGATAATCCAGCACCATTCTCCATCTTCCGTCCTCCACCAGTGTTCTCCCCATGACCAGAACCTGCAGATGCCCCATATCAAGAAGTTTTTCCTGTGACTGATCATACATTTTTTCAATCCGGGTGAAATCAGCACCACTGATCTGCAGAACCCGGGAACCGCCATCTTCTTCCTCTTTTCCCTGCCCCGTACTCTCAGAAAGATCCGGCATCCCATAGGTAAGACAGATTCCTTCTTCTGAGGCATCCACGCCAAGTGCCATAGGATACATTCTCTTCTCCGGTTCCACAGCCGCACCACATCCGCTCATAAAAAGACTGACTGACAAAATCCCGGTCACCACACTGACAGCCCTTTTCCTCTGCTTCCTGCGGTGTCCCTTTCCTCTGATAAACATATAAAACTGACAGATGAGAATTCCCGGGACGAAAATATGCGCCAAACACCATCCAAAATAATCCAGTATTCCTTTTCCCTCTTCTTCCAGAAGCGAAATCAGGAAAACCAGTGCCGGAAGCCAGAACCTCCCCCTACCAGGATGAGATTTCCCGATAATCTGATTTCCATAATACAGCAGACTCCCTATTGCAAAAAGCAGGCTGTAAAGCAGAAATCCCATCCACAGGATGTCAAATCTGGCCAGTACATTTCCCGGAAGATCTGCGCCTGCCAGCAGAGGCAGGACCGGATAACTTTCCGCCGCTACCCTGTCATATCCCAGAACTGCCGGAAGCAGAAGCTCCATTCCAATAAGAATCCCGCCAAGTGTCAGGATCCCTCCTGCCACCGTCTTTCCCGCACTTCCGTATTTCTCCACATTTCCCAACAGAAATGGCAGCAATGCCACCGGCGAAAAGGCACACAGAGTTCCATAAAAAGACTGACGGACATTTCTCACTGTAAGCTCCTCCCACCGGATTCCTCCCACGAGATATTCCGTTTTTGCCTGTGGCACACAAAGTATCATCATTATCATAATCCCGCCAAGAAGCAGACCACCTGATACTTCCGCCATTCTTCCTCTTCTCTGTACACCTTTGCAGGTTCCGACAGAACATACCAGAACCGCCCAGAATGCGATCCATCGGCCGGATACTCCTGTGATCAGCTTTACAGGAACCAGCCTCCTGAGAAGTGCCAGCAGATATCCTCCCGCCATCAACACATAGATCAGAAAAAAAATCCCGATCAGCCTTCCCGCAAAAGCACCTGCAGACTTTACCGGATCTTCAAATGAAGGTGTCAGCCGTATCAGCCAGATTACATAAAACCCAAGCAATATCAGCGCAAAAATCATTCCCGCCACTGCACTGATTCCGTTCATTCCACCCTTTCCGAAAACGCAGAGCATAAATGGTGCCAGTAATGCCAGTATCATCTGCCTGTACAGCTGCCTGTGGGAAATTCTGTTATTCTCTGCAAATCTCATGAACCGGACTCCTTTCTCTTCAAACGGATCTTCTGCTCCTCTCTTGCATAAAGCGGTCGTAATACCCTCTTGCGCAGCGGAACTCTCAGAACCCCTTCTCCTCTGCTGCCCTTCTGTTCTTTCTTTATAAAAGGAACCAGGTAAGGAATACCAAAACTTATCAGGCCTGCCAGGTGCCCTATAACCAGATATACTCCCAGCACGATTCCGTAAATTCCCAGATAACCTCCCAGGATCAGAAACCCATACTTCACCAGCCGAAATGCTGCTGCAAACTCTTCATTTGGAACAGTCATAGAGCCAAGCGCAGTCAACGCCACGATCATCACCACGATCGGACTCACAAGATTTGCCTCTACCGCTGCCTGTCCGATCACCAGTCCGCCAACAATGCCAATAGCATTTCCCAGAGATCCCGGAACTCTCACCCCAGCCTCCCGAATCAGTTCAAAAGCCAGTTCCAGAAAAATCAGTTCCACCACACTGGAAAAGGGCACTCCTTCCCTCGCCTCCGCAAAAGACAGTATCAGTGCAGATGGCAGAATCTGTGTATGGAAACGTATCACTGCCAGGTAAAGTCCCGGCAGAACAGTCGCCATGATCACAGCCAAATATCGCAGTATTCTGAGAAAGGAAGCCATCTCGAACCTGTGATACCAGTCCTCGCTGCTCTCCATGAAACTGCTAAAATTTCCCGGAAGGATCAATGCTTCCGGAGAATTATCACACAGAATCACAACCTTACCTTTCAGGATTTCCTGCACAGCACGATCCGGACGTTCCGTTGTCTGATACTGAGGAAAAGGAGAATACCACACATCTTCTGTCAGCTGTTCAAGCATACCGCTGTCAAGGATTCCGTCAATCTGAAATTCTTCCAGCCGTTCCTTCACTTCTTCCAGAAGTCCCTCATGTACCAGGTCATCCATGTATAACACCTGCGTTAAGGTATGAGAGCGCACACCGATTTTATATTCTTCCACCTTGAGTCTGGTATCACGAAGCCTTTTTCTTACCAGTGCACTGTTACTTTTCACACTGTCCGAAAATCCTTCCCTGGAACCCCGCAGCACCTTTTCCGATTCTGCCTCCATCACACCTGTGGATGGATAACCTTTGCTGGAGATTTTCATCGCCTTGTCATATCCATCTATGAAAAACACTGCATTCCCTGCAAGCATGGCATCTATGGACTCGTCAAGATTCTCCAGTTTCTTTACATCTGCGATCCCAAGACTGTTATGCCTGACAAATTCCTGAATATCCTCCGGCGAAATCTCCCAGAAATGATTGATCATCTTTCCAAGAGCAGAATCATCCAGCATCATGTTGGAAACCGCAACTTCTATATAGACCATAAGGCAGTCCACCTTATGTTTATCTCCCAGCCGCATGGGACGGATCAGAATGTCACTGCAATTTTCCAGCCTGCTTCGCAGATATTTCTCATTCTCCCTCAGATTTGCAGATACTTTCCGGGATTCTTCCAGTTTCTTCAATAATTTCCCACCTCGTTTCATACCGGTACATCGTTTTCGATGTACCAGACAGATCTGTTGCCAGTCGGCAATATTCCTAAACCCACTTAAATACATGGATGCGCAAAAAAAGAGAGGCATCCCGCCTCTCTTAGAATTTCCCGATATTCAGATATTATACCATTCTTATCTGTGTCCCCTGGATTTCTCTTTCTCTGCACGTTCACGTTCTGCATCCTCAGCCTCAATAGAACGCATGATAGCCATTCTCTGATTCTCGATATGCTGGAAAGAAAGCTGTTTCGCGCGTTCTACGTCACGCTCTCTGATCGCCTTTGTCAGTTCCTCATGTTCCTTCACCAGAACATCTCGTGTTTCACCTTCTTTCAGATATTCTACACGATAACGATAAATCTGCTCACGCATATTATTGAGTACCTGGATCAGCCTCTTATTATCAGAAGCCTGATAAATAACCTCATGGAATGCAACGTCAGCCTCCGCAAGCTTAACAAGATTTCCCTCTGCGATCGTATGTTCAAACTCCTTGGCAGCAAGCCAGAGTCTCCTCATTTCTTCTTCAGTCATACGGGCACATGCTTTCTCAATAGCTACATTCTCAAGAGCAATACGAACCTCCAGAACATCATTCAGATCCTTCTCTGTGATATTGGCAACCTGGGCACCACGTCTCGGGATCATCACTACCAGACCTTCCTGCTCCAGCTTACGCATTGCCTCTCTGATAGGAGTTCTGCTCACGCCAAGTCTCTCTGCCAGCGCAATCTCCATCAGTCTCTCACCAGGTTTCAGTTCGCCCTTCAGGATTGCCTGACGCAGCGTATTAAAAACCACATCCCTTAATGGAAGATATTCATTCATATTTACTGAAAAATCACTTGTCATTTGTATTCCCTCCTGCTTTCGTTACTTCTGTGGCAAAAACCGTCTTCGCCAGCCGGCTCTCTCTGAGAACCTCTGCTGCCGCCTCCATCTTCTCACGATCATCAAAAATTCCGAACACTGTAGGACCACTTCCACTCATCATCGCCTTTAACGCACCATGACTCTCCATCAGTGCTTTGATTTCGCCAATTACAGGATATTTCTCTATAATTCCCGGCTCAAAAACATTTCCCATCTTCTGTGTCATTGCCAGAAGATCTCCACGTTCTATATCTCCTATCATCCCGTCAATATCCGGATGAGAAGAAATCTTATCCAGCTGAAGGCTCTCATAGGCAGCTTTGGTGGAAACATTGATTCCGGGCTTACCGATCAGTACAAAACAGTCCGGCACCTGAGTGATCCTGGTCAATTTCTCCCCGATCCCCTCTGCCAGGGCAGTTCCTCTCATCACACAGTACGGAACATCTGCCCCGATATTCACAGCACGATCCATCAGCTCCTTCTGGCTCAGTCCCAGTTTAAAAAGCCGGTTGATCCCCACCAGTGCAGCTGCCGCATCCGAGCTTCCGCCTGCCATACCTGCTGCCACAGGAATAAATTTCTCAAGATGGATATCCACACCACCCTTAACCTGAAATTCATCCATCAGAAGCTTCGCCGCCTTATACACCAGATTTCGTTCATCATTCGGAATATAGGAATAATTGACAGACAGGGAAATCCCCGGCTTCCTCACCCTCTTCATCTCCAGAACATCATACATCTGTATCGTCTGCATGATCATCCGGACTTCATGATAGCCATCCTCTCTCTTTCTGAGAATATCCAGTCCCAGATTTATCTTCGCCAATGCACGTAAACGCATAAAATCCTCCGTTTCCAACAATATCATCCGTATATAACTGTACTTTCGCAATTATATTTGTACTTTGTATACAATAAAACTCTTTGCGCATATTTTAAATCATTTTTTTTTAGTTTTCAATATAGGAGTTTTCATTTTTTCCGGAAATTTTTTTCATTATCATCCCTGCCTGACAAGAATTAACGACTGCCCCGGCTTTACCTCTTTTTCCGTAAGACTGTTCACACCCGAAATCTCATCCACAGTTGTATAAAATTTCTTTGCAATATCCCACAGGGTATCTCCGGCCTTTACAATATAGACCGTAATTCCCGGCATACTTTCCAGTTTCTTACGATCCAGTGGCTGTTCTTCCACAGATTCAATAAGCTGCTCTTCCCACTGTCTGAACACAAGCACATTCAGTCCCACCGCCGCCTTGACTTCAATCTCATCCCCATCTGCCATTGCAGTGGAAAGCTGTTCAAGGTCAGCCTGAAGTAAATATGTGCAATCCTTCCCGATCTCTTCTGCCTCGATCAGATGGGTAAACGGAAGCATGGCATCCATAGAATAAAACGGCATTTCATCATTTCCAATAATATACAGGATCTTGAGTGCCACAATTCCTTCTGCCACAATTCCCTTATCCGTAATCCTGGTCTTATCTACTTTTACCTTACCGCTGCTGTGGCAAAGCTGCAAAACTTTTCCCTGACTCTCCTTAACTTCTATCCGGTCTGTCAGACGACACCTGGAAAAATTCCGTACCAGAAGACTTTCCAACATTTCCTTTTTCCGATGAAGAACACATTCTTTGTGTGGGCTGTATGCATCAAGAAGAAGTTCATGCTCCTCTTCCCTGTACATTTTCATATTTAATTCCAGTACCACATCCACCTGCAGGATACGTTCTTCACCATCCGGATCAGGCTTTACCTCTATCCCCTGATGAAGAAGAGACACCTCAATATGTGGGATCAGATCTTCCATACAGCCACTGCATTCCATCTCATTGGAAAAAGGCATGGTATACTCCAGCCACTGAGGTGGATTCTCCTCTTCATACCCTGTATACAGAAGAAAAACTGCAAGCTCTCCTTTCACCCGGAGTTTGTTCTCTCCCGGCCGCAGATCCAGATTCCTCGGTTCAGCCATATACCACAAAAGGTTTTCTACATTAGGTCTGTTTGACGCAAGAGTAATATCATCCTTAATGCGCAGAGTATCTTTTTTATGTACACGAAGACTCATAAGCCGGACTTTCTCCGTTTTCACAGAGACTTCCTGATCCTCTGCGGAAACCGGAAGTTCAACGACTGCCAGTTCATCTACCACTGCATAAAAAGTTACAATTGCTTTAATATTCAGTTTTCTGGAATGGATCATATGAACACTGAGATCCTCAATCTCCCATTTCAGACACAGCTTATCTCCCCCTTCGATTCCCTCCAGATTAATCATCTCATCCAGCGGAAGCTTCGCAGAAAGGCTGTAAATCCTGCCCTCTTTTTCCCCCACATAAAGCAAATCTGCATTTAATGTCCCTTTAAGAAGCGCTCTTCCTTCACTCAGCCTCACTTCCTCCATGGAAACATCCGCTTTGCTCTGCACCAGTCTCCCGATATCCGGTTTCACATCGGACACATTATAGTCCTCGTCAAAAGTCGCCTGCGCTGCCGCTTTATTTTTGATACGCAGCATCTGAATACTTTCTTTTTTTAATTCCAACCTGCTTCCTTCCTTTCTCTGTTTACTTTATGATAAAACCCAAAAATTCTATCGGTTTCTCTGTTTCTCTGATTTTCAGGACAATACAGGGATAAGACGGTTCACTGCCTGCATCCGCTTTCTCCGGACCTATCAGCCTTGTCTTGCAGAATACTGCGTTCTCTGATTCGGAAACCTCCTCCACCTGAATACTGTACCCTCCTGTAAGCTGCTCTCCATATCCCTTCATCAGATACCTTATATCTCCCACCTGATAGGTCATCTGAAATACTTTCTTTTTCTTCTGTTCCATCAGTTCTGAAATCTCTTCCGGAATTTCCTCCTGCTTTACGATCGTATATTCCAGAGGTGTACGTTCGCCCTCCTCAATCCTGATAAACTGACAGCCCGCCGGCAAAAGAGCCAACAGCAACACACAGAGCAGTCCTCCTGTCCTTTTGCCCATAATGCACCCCTGCTCATTCTTCGCTAAATATTCTATGCCGGATACAGCCCTGTTATTACCATACTCTATGCTATATATCCGACAGTAACTGCTTTTCTGCAGGAAAGAATCCTGTCCTGAGTGCTTTATTTAATGCCAAAAAATCATTATACTATGATTTATTTCTTGCAGGATATCTCATAATTCCTTATAATAACTTCTATACTTATATATGGGCATCAGCATTATATAATGCCCGGAAAGGAATTAACGAATGATACGATTTATCCTAGTCTGTATTGTTGTGATCGGATACCTGATCCTGTCCATCCCCATCCTGCTGGTCGAATGGATCATCGGCAGATTTTCTCCTGAAAAGAAGGATATCAGCTCCCTTAGGATCATCCAGGCAGTATTCCGATTTATCCTTAAGATCACCGGTGCAAAGATTACTGTGATCGGAGAAGAAAATGTGCCAAAGGACACACCTGTACTTTATATCGGCAACCACAGAAGCTACTTCGACATACTTCTTACTTACTCCCGCTGTCCGATCCGTACAGGCTACATTGCCAAAAAAGAGATGGAGAAAATTCCTCTTCTTTCCACATGGATGCGTTATCTCCACTGTCTCTTCCTTGACAGGAAAGACATCAAACAGGGACTCAAAACGATCCTGACCGCAGTAGACAAAGTAAAATCCGGAATTTCCATCTGTATTTTCCCGGAAGGAACCCGAAACAGAAATAAAGATGAGCTGGACATGCTTCCCTTCCATGAAGGAAGCTTTAAAATCGCTACCAAGGCCAATTGCCCGATCATCCCAATTGCGATCAGCAATTCAGCCAACATTTTCGAGGCACACTTCCCGAAGATATCTCCTGCAAAAGTTGTAGTAGAATACGGTAAGCCAATCTATCCGGATGAACTGAGCAAAGAAGATAAGAGGCATGTCGGAGAATATACGCAAAACGTAATTCGCGAAATGCTTATAAAGAACAAACCACTGACTGAAAAATAATAAGACCATCACTAGAGCGTGTCTGAAAAAGACTTTCTGCAAGATGTGCGTCACAATTTGTGGGATATTTTGCCCGGATGAGGGCGCCGTAGCGGGCTACGGCAACTGAATTCGGGTGAAATATCCCGCAAAGTGGGGCGTGCAGATTGCGGGAATGATTTTTCAGACACGCTCTAGTCCGGCAGAGCGTAAAGACAAAAATTTACGCTCTGCCGGACTGTTATATATCAGAATTTCCATTGTATCTGGACTGATCCGGGAAATACCTTAAGTGACCTGATCATCTTATCAACTATAAACCTCTTCTCCTCAAAATCAATCTCTCCCCACAGACTTATATTAGATGCTACCTTTTCCATTTCCTCAATCTCCCTGTAAATCTGCTTTACCTGCGGATTTTCCTTTAACTTCGTATAAGCGGCAGGAGACTGTCCTTCGCGCAGCTTACGTACCATCTCTTTATATACATAGTTCTCCACATCTTCAGTATAAACCTTCCCGCACCCCGGGCAGGCTTTGTTGTTCAGACGCTTCGTACATCTCAGGTACTGTTTACCGGACTGTATTTTAATACTCATAAGTGCGTATCCGCAATTGCCACATTTCACTTTCCCTGCCAGCCATGTATTCACAGCTTTCCTATTGGCCTGAATCGTTTTATTTCTCATAAGCTTGATCCTGCAGTTCAGCCACTGCTCCGAAGACACAAGCCCTTCATGAGGTGCCACCACCAGCATATGACCCTTAAGATTCTGCAGCTTATCTGTCTGCGCATCCCGCCCCTGATAAAGATAACATCCATGAATCCCGTCAAACTGCTCCGGACTGCTTACTATATTGGTTCCATGGCTCCTGAAAAAACGGTACACATCCATATCAGCCCGCACATATACCGGATTTCTCAAAAGCTGGGCCAGCATGGAACGTATCAGTTCCTTTCCGTAGAACTGCACTCCCTTTTCCGCATAATATCTGGTGATATCCCCATAAGAAGTGTCCGGTTGTTCGTACATATCAAAAATTTCCCGCACAATTGCCGCTTCCCCGGGTTCTTCCACAAGCTTCTTTGTATGGATTCCTTCCATCAGGATCTCCTCTAGCCGATAACCATAAGGAGGCTTGCCGCCCATGCGAAAACCTTTCTGACTTCTGGAATAATATGCATCGCTGACACGCTTCTGAATAGTCTCACATTCCAGTTGCGCAAACACAATGCAGATATTTAACATTGCCTCTATCTATAAAGGTGTGGTTAATTCTGATTCTTTCTCCGTCCACGACTTTGATATCCTGACTCTGTATCCACTGGATTTTGAAGAATTTCTGTGGGCCAATGCTGAGTTTGCCCTTACAAGAGAAATCCGCAATCATTTCTCCGATTTCAGCCCAATGGGAAAGAAACTCCACGAAAAAGCCCTGTCACAGTTCCGTCTCTATCTGATCATCGGCGGAATGCCTGCTGCCATTATGGAATACAAAAAAGAAAAGAAGCTCCTGCTGGTACCTGACACCTAGCAAAAGCTCCTTACATCTGTATCCTGTTGACACCGGATTATGCTCATGCATACTGAAAATCCCTGCCTTCCAGCTTCTGTCAGGAGAAGAAACCACCGCCGGTACAGCCTGTATCGAAACCTTTCTGGCACAGCACTTTATCCGGAATGGCTATGCCCTCTCCTACTGGTCCAGCGGCAACCAGGCGGAAGTTCCCTTTTTACTGTCCAAAAACAGTCATTTTATTGCCATAGACTACCGCACCGCACCACATCAGAAGTGCAGGAACCTTATGCAGCTGAATAAATCTTCTCTCTCTCCTGCACCCACGCAAATGTATTTAATCTCTGCCGAAGACTTCAGGCAAAAAGAAGCTTATCGAATCGTGCCTTTATATGCGGTATTTTGCATATAGAACGTGGCAGATACAACAGGCAAAAGCAGACTCCGGCCGGTAGTTCTTCTCGCTTTCACATCTTCGGAAACGAAGAAAAAACATCTTCAGCCATATCTCTCTGATATGGCTGAAAACTTTTTACGCATTGTTAAGGCTCTTCCTGATAGAGTTTTCCATTTACCAGTATTTTTTTACATAATTGACAGCCTCTTCCTGTGACAGGGAAAATTCATTCATGATGTTTCTGACTGTATCTGTCTCACTTATATTAAAATTCCTGCAGGTCCTTACAGTCGCACGAATGCCTTCAAGGATACCTTCCCATCTGCCTTCCTGACGGCCTTCCTGTCGACCTTCCTGTCGACCTTCTTCAACACCTTCCTGTCTTAACTCTTCCAATGCATTACACATATTGATCTGTCCCCCTTTCTGCTCCGATTCCAAAGCATGGTCAATCAGTTTCTGTGATTCTGTAATGGCTCCTATCACAAGTCCAAGATCTGCCGGAATATTATGATCCCTGTAAACTTCATTGATCTTCGTATAATCCCTGGCATAGATCAAGCGGCTCACGTCAAACACCATATTTACGTCCGGATCGCTGAAACATAGTTCTCCACTTGATCTTACCTGTACCAGGTTCATACGGTAATCAGATACCAGTGGTTCTATCTTTTCGGGGATCTCCAGCATATCCTTCAGGGAAAACGGACCATCCCATTCACTTTCTCCATAATATACACACAGACTAATCACCGGATGCAGCCGGTCGGTCTTCTTAAAACCTGACAGGAATTCATCCGCTGAATGGAAATCCCCGTTTTTCTTATTTACTGCTGCAATCTCATCATATTCTTTCATGTAAGAAAACGCATCTCCGACCATATGGCGCAGCGGCATCGCATAGTGGATCTTTGCCTGATTTTCCAGTCCCCAGAGAACAAAGTCCACACCATATGCCGTCTTCTTTACAACATCCAGGATCTTCTGTACTGTTTCCGCATGACCATTAAATTTCAGCATGGAGGAAACATCCGTATCTGCTTCTGTAAGATCCTGCGGCTTCAGCACCTGTTCCCCGTTAAAAAATACTGCATTGAACAGATCCGCAAAATGTCCATTGTCTCTCCAGAAGTTCTTCAGTATGGTATCCGGTTTGATCTTATTTTTTTCCGCCGTATCCAGCACCTCCCGTTGATTTATTTCTGTTATCAATATAGCATAATTATTACCTTGTTTCCACGAAAGGAACTATAAAAATTATTAAAAATCTGAAAAGTGCAGAGTCGATTTGTTTAATTTGTTCTTTTTTTATTTCGTCAGCTGTAAAAGAGCATATAACTACAAAAATACCGCTCTAATACGTAAAAAAGGCAGTTATAAATAACTATTTTTTCAGGGTTGTGCATGAATTTCTAATCAGAGAATGTGCTTTTTAATCAAAAATTAACCTATCCACTACCCAAAGGGGAACTATAATCATGACAAAGATTAAAAACACAAAGAAGGGCATGGCAAAAAAGACATTAAGTATGTCACTTGTTGTTGCAATGCTTGCTACTTCTAATGTGCCGGTATGGGCTGCTGAGTTCAGTGATGATTTTGATGCTGCTGTAGCTACTGAAGCTCCGGTTACTGAATTTAGCGATAATACAATAGAAACTCCAGCTATTGAAGAAGAAACAACAGAAGCTCCAATGGCTCAGGCAGTTGTTGAATCTGATGATCTCAGTGTTGATGTTTCAGTTTCTGAATCTGCCGAATTTACTGGTGTTGTATCCGTTTCTGGTACAATTAATGCAAGTGATCTGGATAAATGGGGTATTGACAAACAGACAATTGCTAATTATGATGTTACTATTAAAGATGGTGTAGCAACTGTAATTAATGGTACTATCAAAGTTCCAATATCTGAATATACAGTTACAAAGAATAGTGATGATACTTATACAGTAGCTGCCAAATCTACATCTAAGAACTATACTGGTTCAAAGACTGTACAGGCAGAAGGTAAAGCTGAAAATAAAAAACCAGATGCTCCAATGATCAGCAGTGTTAAAGTTGTTGGCAACAAAGCGACTGTAATCCTTTCTGGTGCTTCCGAAGGTGCTGCAGGTTACGACTATGTAATCTCTACAGACCGCGACTGCATCACAAACAAAGATTATGATTCCGTAAACAAGAATCAGGTTCAGACCTCTACTACATTCAAATATGTACAGCAGGGAACCTACTACGCATACTGCCACGCTTGGAAACGTGATAAGAACGGTAAGAAAGTATTCAGCGATTGGTCTAACGCATATCCATTCGTTGTATCCGCAATCACACCGGACGCTCCAGTTATCACAAACG
>NZ_JAJDML010000004.1:0-142285 GCF_020594215.1 Blautia sp. DFI.1.216 | reverse complement strand
TATTCAATAAAACACAATGTTTCTGTTTTAAAACTAAAAAGTTGTAAAGTGGTGTTAATGGTATTGAACGTAAATTAAATAAGTATCAAAGTTACTATAAATCAGGGAATACTTTTATTGATAATTTGCTTCATACGAAACGATTGGAGGCTATCGAAAAGGGAATTGAATTTAAGGTGTTTGCCGATTTTACAGAGTTTCGACAGATAAGAAATGAGGATTTATGTGTCATAATTTCGAATACAATAGATAACGCATTAAGAGAATGCCGGTTAATGAAAGAAGAAAATCCTATGGTAGAGTGTTTAGTACAGTTAAAGGCTAAAAAAGTAAAGGGGTTCTTGTCAATTTTATGTGAAAATAGCCTAAGAGATTCACAAGTACGTTATCTGCGAGAAAATGCAACACTGGAAACATCAAAGGAAGATAAGAAAAATCATGGGTTTGGTGTCAAAAATATTAAAAGTGTGGTGAAAGATTATGGAGGAGAAGTATCATTTAGTGTTTTAGATGATATGTTTTCTGTTTCTGTGATTATTCCGATAGAAATATAGTGTGACAAGATGGTGCTTATGGAAAATAAGTGCCATTTTTATTGGTCCAGGCAGGGCATAAAAAATGCAAACTAAACAAATTATATGTTTTTTCTTGAAGCAGGATGTAAAATAAAGAAAAAAGAAGAGGAGGCATGGGTATGCGAAAAAAAATGAAACTATTTATTGCCATGGTATCAGTGGGGGCTTTATTGGGAACGATGCCAGTTATGGCAGCGGAACAACCAGAACTTCCAACGAAAGTGCAGGATATTGCGAATGGTTCTGATGAACTTTACGGGGAAGGAGTTCCGATTGAGCATGGCACAAATCCAGATGAAAGATTTTCGTCTGGTGGGGTAGATCATACACATCAGTATATTGTTGCAAACGCACTTAAAATTCTGAGCAATGATAAAGGAAATAGTGCATTCAATGGTGAGCTGAACTCATCTATTCTTATGGAGGCAACCGACTGGCCGGATAAACTTGGAAATGAAACAGATGCAGGAACTTTTGCAGGACACTTTTATGATCCTGATACTGGAAAAAACTGGCTTGGTCAAAAATCTCCGACAGCTAGGACAAGAGCAGAGTCATATTTTCAGGCAGCAGTAAATGCGTATCGTGCAGGAGATGTACAATTGGCTATGTCAAACTTAGGAAAAGGCACCCATTATGTATCAGACTTAAATGAACCGCATCATGCATCGAACTTGACAGCAGTAAACAGCAATCATTCCGCTTTTGAAAAATATGTTGATAAAAACCGTAAATCTTACACAATAGCAGGAAATTCGTTTGGCTCATCCGTATATACAACCGCATTAAATACATCAACAGGAGATTTGATGTATTCCGCAGCAAAACATGCGAAAGGGCTTGCGGCGGATGCTCAAAAGGAAAGTTCCTATGATAGTGCAGGCAGACAATCTGTGCAGCATGCTATACAGACGGTAACTCAATATATGTATAAATTTGGAAAAGAAGTTGGAATCTATTAATAAGAGTTTTTCAGGTCTTGGTATTAAGAATATCGAGGCCTGTTTTTTATGCCATTTAGACACTAAAATACGCAAAATAATCAAAATATATGGCGAGATAGGAGAATTTGATTAAAATTGTTTTTAGTATATTCAAGAAAGGAGTAGACAGATATGTATAATTTCACATTATATATGACAACAGATTGTAATTTTAAATGTCAGTATTGTTATGAAGACTACCATAACCATTATCAGTTGAATGAAAAAACACTTGTGGACTCTTTGGAGTTTATGATGAATTATGGGGATAGAGGGAAAGTCTTGATTGATTTTTTGGGCGGTGAGCCTTTGCTGAAGAAAGATTTAATTTACAAGGCAGTAGCCTATATCAAAGATAATTATCCGGAAAGGGAAGTAAAGTATTATATTACTACCAACTGTTCCATGATGGATGATCGGTTCATTGCATTTATGAAAGAAAATCATTTTACAGTACGCCTTAGTTTTGATGGGAATAAGGAAACCCATGATTTGAACAGAGTTGCGAAAGATGGAGTTTCTTGCTATGAAAAAATTTTTGAGAATATCATGAAGGTAAAGGATAGTGGATTGAATTTTTCTGTAAGAATGACGGTCACAGAAAATACCATTCCGTATATGTTCGAAAATATCTGTTACCTGCATGAGCATGGATTGGATAACATCTGTATGATTATGGATGTATATTTAAAAATATGTGATGAGCTGAAGGCAGAATTTGAAAAGCAGGTGGGACAAATTTTGCGGTACTATTTGGCTGAGGCAGCAGCGGGCAGAGTTTTTACTATAGATCAATTTGATGGAAAAATGTTTAATATGTTGTGTGATTTTGGGAACTGCTTTGGCATGTGCGATGCCGGAATTGGAAATTTCAAGATCTTTCCGAATGGTCAGATATATCCATGTGGATTTCTTACAAGTAATGAAAAATATTGTATAGGTAATATCAAGGAAGGCGTTGATATAAGAAAGGCAAAATTAATAGCAATGTCGAACTTTGATAAAACCGATCCGAAGTGCAAGGGATGCACAATCCGAGATTTTTGTCATGGTATGAAATGCGGATATATGAATTTTATCAATACAGGGAAGATTAATGTACCATCGGATGCAGAGTGTATTTTTGAACATATCTTTTATAAGGCAATGGTGCAGATTCTTGAATATTATTTACAGCAGCCGATTGAAATAGTTAGAGAAAAATTAGGAGTGTATATAGACTATATCCAGGAGGAAGATTTAAAATTCAGTGAGTTCGGAGAGAAGATTGCCAAGAGGTTAAGCGATGAAAAGTAAAGAAAGCCGTCCATATCTTGGATTTTTAAAAGAGTATGCTTTTAAGAAAAAGTTACTACCTTCCTATATTTTAACAATAGCAACGATTGTGTTAACGGCGGGAGTTTCTTTGGTGCGTCCGGAGCTGCAGGGAAAAGTGATAGATGATTTGGGGAATCCACATAGTACCAGTTTATCTGCGTTTATGCTCCTTCTGGTGGTGTTCCTGGGCATGTTACTGCTGAACTACCTTATGAATTATGTACAGCGTTATATCGTGGCTGTTATTTCGGAAGAGATAGCAGCAGATATGCGACAAAAGGTAGAAGATAAATTATCAACAGTAAGCGTGAATTTTTTTGAGAAGATAAAGCTAAGTGACATTTTGCTGAAAGTAGATAAAGATGTTTCAGCAGTGAAACAATGTGGAATCACAAGTATTATCACATTGGTTTCCAATATTGTTATCCTGGTGGTTGTTCCTCCATATATGTTTTCTATCCATAAGGGGATTGCCGTATCCAATATTATCTTACTTGTCAGTGTTCCTTTTATTAGTAGAATCCTGGGGAAATTGATACAGGAAACCAGTGGTCAAGTTTTGGAAGGATATAACAGCATAACCAATGTTCTGACAAACACCTATGATAATTGGTTTATTACAAGACTCTTTCAATGTGGGCAATATGTGCATGATATGTACTTTGAGAAAAATCAGAAATACAAAAAAGAGACGAATCGCCAGAATTTGTTGTACATATTGAATACATCTACGATACTCGTGATTCAGTTTATAGGAACAGTCATAATTTGGGTAGTCGGTGCACAAGAAGTATTTAAAGGAAATATGACCATAGGTACCATTATGGCCTTGATGAATTACCAGACAATTATTATGAATCCTATTATTGGAATCGCACAGTTTGCTAACGAGTATCATACAGCCGTAGTTTCCTTAAAGGATATCAATGGTTTGCTTCAGTATCCGGATCAGAAACAAGGAGATGGAGAGAAAGTAACAACAGTTAACAACATTTCCTTAGAAGAGATGAGCTTTTCTTATACAGAGTCGAATAAGAAGGTATTTGACCGGCTCAATTTGAAGTTCGAAAAAGGCACTCTTTACGGAGTTCATGGAAAAAGTGGACAAGGCAAAAGCACTCTGTTCAAAATTATAACAGGTGTGTATCAACCGACAGAAGGAAAAGTAGTTGTGAATAACACAGATTTGCAGGAATTAGATATTAACAGCTATTGGGAAAATACAGGATATGTTATGCAGCGTACACAGTTCTTCAATGATACGGTAAGACGGAATATGGGATTACTACATATTGTTTCGGAAGAAGAAATGGATACAGTGGCAAAGTGCTTGGATTTGTATGATGAAATCCATACTTTAGAAATGGTATGGGATACCGAGATAAAGATAGATCCATGCAATTTCTCAGAAGGACAAATGCGGCGTTTAGATATTATGAGGAATATTTTGAAAAATTCACAAATTCTGATTTTTGATGAAGCGACAGCAAATATTGATGAAAAACGAAGAGGGCGTTTTTATCAATTATTGCATGCGTTATCAAGGGAGAAAATTATTATTTTTTCTACGCACAATCTGGAAGAATTGCGAGAAGCAGATATTATTGTGGATTTGGAGAAGCTACATATAAGGCAGGTGAGTGAAAAGTGAGGATAGGTGTGTTGGATTCCAATGGATCTTTTGATAATCCTTTTTTTCAGGATAAGAAAATTGTAAAAATAGACTGCAAGTGGAAAGGTCAGGAATACAGTAAAGATGCCTTTGGATTTACCCATGCGGAATATGTCTGTTCTTTTATTTTAAAGGAAAACCCAGAAGCTGAAATTGTTCTGGTACCCATTGTGAGGAAGAACAAAAAGAGTACGGTTCTGGATATGATAGAAGGTATTGAATTACTGATAGAGGAACAGGTAGACATAATTAATATGAGTATGGGAGATGAGTACAAATATCACAAAGAAATAGAGGAGGTATGTAGAGCAGCTACAGAAAAGGGGATTTTGATTGTGGCAGCATACTCTAATCAGCAAGTAGAAGCAACCTATCCGGCTTCCTTCCCTTTTGTAATGGGAATAAGATGCCTGGACATAGAGAATCCTTTACAGGTTTTCCAATATGATGGGATAGGAAAGGATGTGATTTTTTCCTCTAAATTTTTTTCTCTTTATCATTTAGGCATTCCTAAGTTTTATCAGGGCAATAGCTTTGGGTGTGCTGTAATAACAGGGTATTTAAGCAATTATGAGGATGAATATGAACAGGCAATTTTACAGTTTACTCTCAACACTTTGAATCACTATTATCCATATCAAACATTGAAGCAGAAACAGTGTTATTTTCTAACGAACCGTATAGAAGAACCTTTAGAGCAGCGTTTCATACGGGAAGTAACGAGAACAGAGAGATGTGATACTTTTGAAAGTGGAATGGAAAAATTGAGAAATATAAAAACAGCAGAACAGTATCCGGTGCTATTTATTGATCACAACAATTATCAGGAAATATGTGAGTATAAAGAGAGAATCAGGGTATATGCCATGGAAAATCCGAAGACAGAAATTATTTTGCGATATCCCTTATTTAATATGGTGGAAAGATTGGATTTCCAGAAGAAAACAAATAGAAATTTGAACCAATTTACAGTTTAGGAGGCAGGAAAATGTATACATTGTCATTAGAGATCATAAATAAGTGCAATTTGAATTGTACTTACTGCTATCTGGGCGAGAAGAAAAATACATACATGAGTTTAGAAACGGCTCAAAAGGCAATCGATATTGCTGTGCATGAAGCAAATAAACAGCATGATCGGACACTTATGGTTTACTTTATTGGAGGGGAACCCCTTATGGCATTTAATCTGATGAAAGATGTGGTAGATTATGCGAAGAAAAAATGCCAGGAAACAAACTTAATATGCAAGTTCAGTACTACGATAAATGGAACGTTAGTTACAGATGAAGTAATTGATTTTTTTGTGGAAAATACATTTGAGGTGAAGGTGAGTTTAGATGGTCCTGAGTATGTTCAGAATTTGAACAGGAGAGATTATGCAGGAACCGGAAGCTTTGAAAAAATTATGAAGAACCTTCCGTTATTGAGAAAATATGAGCAGGAAACAGGAAATCAGATTTCGGTAGCCAGTGTTGTGACAAGTAATAACTATCAATATTATGCAGAAAGTTTCCAGTTTTTGCTTGATTTAGGAATTAAAAAATTAGAGTCGGGAATTGATTATTATTGCTCCTGGAGTGATGAGCAGATACAGGGATTACGAGAACAGATAGAGAAGGTATTTGGTTTATATAAAGCACATATACAAAAAAATCAAGAAGTAATCTTTTGGAATCTTTGGGAACAATATCTGAAATCTTTCCTGATTCCATGTCCATTTTACGCATGTAAGGCAGGTTTGACAACTTGCTATGTAACAACGGATGGTGGGATTTATACTTGTGCGGAACTTCCAGAATTTAAAATCGGTTCTGTAGAAGCCGGGTTGGATGTTCCGAGGATTCGAGAGATTATTTACCTAGAGGATCAAGAGGATACAATGTGTAAAAAATGTCAATACATTAGACATTGTAAAACAAGAGGCTGTCAGGTGGCAAATTATGAAATTCACCAAAATGTATATCAACCTATAAAAGTGAATTGTGAAGTGACGAAGTGGATGTACCATCTGATTCAAACAAACTTAACTGAAAAACAGCTTGAAAAGCTGAAACAAGAATATGAAAGGAGATATTTACGTCATGGAAAGTAAGATGAATGAGTTTATTAAGATAACTGAGGGAGAAAAAGTGGCTTTAATTGATCCGGTAGGAAAAGTCTGCCTGGGGGTAAGTAAAAGATTTGCAGACAATTTAGATAAACCAGAGTTTCAGGAAAAGTTATTCCCTGTATGGGAGCAGCAAACTGAATTTGTAAAAGAAATAGAGAAGAATCATGAGAAAATCAATACGGTATATTTGATGGTAACCAGGAAATGTAATATGAATTGTGATTTTTGTGCGATCAGTGCAAACGACAAGCTTCGTCCAGAAAAAGAATTTAAGCTGGAGGATATACAGAATAAGGTGATTCCGTTCTTTCAGAAAAATAAACCACATAAAATGATTCTTACAGGTGGAGAGCCACTGATTAAAGATCAAATTGTGGAAATTGCAAAAGCATTAAGAAATGGTTTGACTTGCCCAATTACACTACAGAGCAATGGTCTTGCGATTACCGAGGAATTAACAGAACAACTCAAAGGATATATAGATGAAATTGATTTCAGTACCATGCACATGTTCGGAACACCTGAAAAGGAGCAGCAGCTAATTAAGCATATAGAGATGTGTCAGCAAGCCGGAATAAAGGTAGTCCTTACTTTCATTTATGAGAAAACCAATGAGATGGATTTGTATCGATTGATTGATATAGCTGCGAAATATGACATAGATGTTCTTTTTAATATAGTTTCATCCGTGGGTAGGGCGAAAGAAAACTCTGAAATTTTAACAGATATGGAGCATCTTGATATGAACCTGAAGATAGTAAAATATATATTGAACCAGGGATACGAGGATAAAAAAATTGGGGGAGCTTTTTATCAAAGAGTTCAGGTAAGAAATTCTTGTGGGGGCTATGGAAAAGTTATGGCAATTTTCCCGGAAGGCGATATTTACATGTGCCAGTGTATGGAGCAGAACCAGGTTCGAATGGGAAATATACTGTCCGATGAGCCACAGAAAATTTTACAGGAATTAGAAAATTTATTGAAAAAAGATGAAATTAAGAGGTTGTTCTGTGCTGAATATAAAGAAATATGTAAAGAATGTGATTATCGCTATATATGCGGTGGGCATTGTCTAGCATCAGAAGAACCTTATGATTATCGGTGTATTTTCTTAAAAGCAGTATTAAATTATGTGCTGTTTTACTATGATTCTAAAGCAAATAGAAGGAAAAATTTAGAAATTTATATTGAGTATATGGAGGAGGTAAAGAGAAGATGGGAGGAAGAACCCAACTAGGAAGAAAAAAGAGCAATTTAGACAAGAAATATAGATAAAAGGTATGTGAAAGCGTATAAATATAGGCATAAGGAGGTGAGTTCTATGGAAGAATTCAATACAGAAAGAAAATCCTCAGAACTTAACAAAGAGGAAGTAAATGTTTATACGGATGACTGCGGTGTGACAAGGTATAATTGTGTAACAGATTGTTTTTGGGTATTAGCTTTAGTTACAGCAGCGGAGTAAATTCGGAAAGGAGACAGTAGACTATGAACGAATTAAAAGAAAAAGAAGCTCAGGAATTATCAAAAGAAGAAATCAATGTTTATGCAGCAGGCTGTGGAGAAATTCAGAATCATTGTAAAAATGACTGCTTTGGTGGCGGATCTTTTCTGAATCCGGATTATTAAAGAGGAGGATCAGTGTCATGGAAGAAAAGAGAATAGAAGTAACTGAAAACGAAGAGTTATTAAAGGAAGAAGTTGATATTTATGAATTGCCAGACTGCGATATCGTTCGTAAGAAATGTGAAAATGATTGCATCGGTGGCGGAGCGTTTTTAAATACAACTAAGTAATACATACAAAAACATGGAAGGCTATTCGAGAAAATAAAATCGAGTAGCCTTTCATTGATATATAGATACGAATTAAAGAATGAATTGAAAGGAGAAATAAATTATGAAAGTATTGGAAGCAAGAAATATAAAAAAATATTATGGAAAGGAGCCTAATATAACAAAGGCATTAGATGGAGTAGATTTTAGTGTTGAAAAGGGAGAATTTGTAGCTATTGTTGGTACATCCGGAAGTGGTAAATCTACCTTATTGAATATGTTGGGAGGATTGGATATACCTACCTCTGGGGAAATTAAAATCCAAGGAAAAAAATTGTCAGACTTAAATGATGAGCAGCTTACAATCTTTCGAAGAAGGAATATAGGCTTTATTTTTCAAAACTATAACTTACTCCCCATGTTAAATGTTTATGAGAATATAGTTTTGCCAATTGAATTAGATGGGCAGGAAGTTGATCAGGTATTTTTGAACGAAATTATTAATATGCTCGGTTTAAAGGAGAAACTGAAAAGTATGCCGAATATGTTATCTGGTGGACAACAGCAGCGTGTTGCCATTGCAAGAGCCTTGATTACGAAGCCGGCAATTATACTTGCAGATGAACCTACAGGAAATCTTGACAGCAAGACGAGCCAGGATGTACTGGAATTGATTCAAAGCACGAGTAGAAAATTTGAGCAAAGTGTTGTGATGATTACTCATAACGAGCACATTGCAGATTTAGCAGAACGAATAGTGAGGATTGAAGACGGAAAATTTTTGAAAATTGGAGTTGGTGAAGATGAGAAAACAAGGGGATAAAAAAGCAATAAAAAATATTGTACAGAGGAATCTTCGGTCTGAAAAGCGAAGAAATATTATGTTAGTGATTTCTATAGCTCTAGCATCATTTTTGATATGCTTTTCAGGACTAATTGCGACTTCACTGCTGGAAGTACAAAAAAAACAGATTCAGGATACATACGAAGCAGTATACATGAATGTTTCAGAAGAAAAACTGTTAAAGCTAAGAGAAGAAACGGGATTTGAAAGAGTAGGACAATACTACATTGTTGGGGATATACCGTCTGATAAAACATATACTGCTGCTTTTTTTTACATGGATCAGCCAATGCTCTATATGATGAGAAACCAGATGAGTTTATTTAGTGGAGAACTTCCAGAGGAAGAAGCTCAAATTGTCGTATGTAAAAAATGGTTGGATAAATATGATAAAGATAAAAAGGTAGGAGATAAGATTACATTAAACACGGAACAGCTATCAGGAAAATACACGATTTCAGGGATTCTTGATATGGCAACTAGTGGAGAAACATTTCCATTTTTAATATCTTGGGAAAAACTGAAAAATTATGAAGACTATAATGAAGACTCCAGCATGGTTTATGTGCATGTGAAGGAAAAAAATGCTGAAGAAATAAAGAAATATTGCAGCGAAATTGGTGAAATAAATAATCTACCTGTAGCATTTAATAATCGATATTTTCGGTACGTTAATCAAATGATTTCTGCAGATCAATTAGGTATCTTAGGAATATTAATTGGACTCGTTTTGATAGGAAGCTATACTGTTATAAAAAGCATTTTCCAAATTTCTATAATTAATAAAATACAAAATTACGGACAACTTAGGACGATAGGAATGACACAAAAGCAGATAAAAAAGATTGTAAAAAAGGAAGGAAGGTATTTAGGTGTTAGAGGAATACTGATAGGTATTACATTAGCAGTTCTTTGTTCAGCGATAATACTAGCAAAAGGGATTAATATTAGGAATTATATCGTATGTGCAATGATAACCGCAGCTATCTGTAGCATTATTGTCAGCATCTCTATAAATAAACCAGTTAAAATAGCAATGAAGGCCTCACCGATGGAATCTGTGAGGATGACAGCAATTAGTAATATAAAAATATCAGCACAAGAAAAAAATAGAAAGCTTACGCCAATATCTTTGGGAATAATGAATTTTAAGAGAGAACCCAAAAAAGTATGGAGCATTGTTATATCATTAAGCCTCGGAGGAATTATTCTGTTAACGGTATCTTCAGCTTTACTTTTACAGTCTCCGGTAAAGATGACACAACACTATTTTGGTGATGCTGATTATAAAATATATATAAAGTCAGATAAAGAACCTACGGAACTATTATATTCCGGGAATCCCCTTAATGATAATTTGAAAGAAGAAATTGGTAGTATTCCAGGCATAAATGAGATGCAAACATTAAGAAAATCAGCAACCTTTACCTTCGAATATAAGGGATATGGAGGAAGAGGAATGTGTGATATGATTACCACGCAAAATAAGAAAGAAATTGAAGATTCATTAGTTGCAGGGCGAATGCCTGAAAATTCCCATGAAATATTAGTAAAGACTGGTTACGAAGATTTTGGGGAAGAAGTAAAGGTAGGAATGCAATTTGAGATATCCTTTGGGAAAGAGAAAATCCCAGTAACAGTATCAGGAATTTTCCAATCAACTAAATTTGCATCTGCACTAGGAAGTGGGCGTGGGGGATTTAATGCTGCGATGATGTGTATGACGGAAGATGCTTTTAAAGAATTATTGCCTGGAATAAAAAATTTTGATTTCACATGGGGAATAAACATTGATCCAAAGGAACAGAGCAGTGTTGATGAAAATCTTCGAAATACGATTTCAAAAAACGAAGATATTGCAATCGAAAGCTTTAGCGAAAGAGTGAAGGGATATGAGAAAGACAATACAATATATTTCGTTTTGCAGGTAATTTCAATCCTAATTTTTCTTTTTGGTGTGATAAATTTGATTAACACAACATTGTCAAATCAATTATTTAGAAGACGTGAATATAGTGTTTTACGGTCTATAGGATTGACAGAAAAGCAGCTTTATAAAGTTATTATCGGTGAAGGTATGTGCTATTCTATCTTAAGCATTTGTATGACTTTGCTAATTGGAACTCCTATTGCAATGTTAATTTGTCGTCAAATGAGTATAAGCTGTTATGGGAAAGTGGTAGAATATTCATTTCCGTTTTTTTATATGGGTATATACGTATTGGTGCTTCTGTTAATACAGGTTATATTATCTATTTATCAAATAAGAGAACAGAAGAAAAAATCAATTATTGATCAACTAAGAATGGAATAGTTATCCAAATAGAAAGAAAAAAATGTAATCTGTACATAAAATATGGAGATGAAATTTTAAAATAGTATACTGATGTTATCAAAAATATTAATAGGAAGGAGGAAAGTCGGATGAAAGAGCGAAGAGATGAACAAGAGGCAAGAGAACTCCTTATGGCAGAAGTAAGCATTTATACGGATGATTGTGGAGAGATTCAGTTTCATTGTTTAAATGATTGCTTGGGCGGAGGTGCTTGGCTCAATATTGAATACTAATAATAACTGAATAAATTTATACAGAAAGGAAAAAAGACATGGAAAGTGAGAGAATAGTAAAAAATAATGAAATAGAGATAGAAGAAGTGAATGTATATACAGACGATTGTGGCACAACAAGAAAAGCGTGTGTAACAGATTGTATTGGTGGAAGTGCTCTTATAACCCCTATGGAGTAATATTGAGTAGGAGAAATTCTATATAGACGATTGTACATTAACTAAATGCCAATATTGTCAGCTACGTTTTAGATATGTGCATAATTAAAAGTACGGAATGAAACAAGGAGGATTTTTATGAACGATGTAAAATTAGAGAATGTTGAATTACAGGAAGAAGAAGTCAATATATACACTCCAGCCTGTGGAGAAACAAGATATAAGTGTATAGCAGATTGCCTTATGGGTAATTGTTTCATTACCTGTGATTACTAGATCATAAGATAAGAAAGGAGCAACGTTATTCGTAATAGATTACGTTGCTCCTTTAATAGGTACTCCACATATATCCAATTCCATATATTGTCTTAATATAATGATGATTTTCGGTATCAATTCTTTGCCGTATGCGGCAGATCATACTATTGAGAGAAGTTTCTTCTACATAATTCCCATTTCGATCCCATAGAGAATATAAAAGATGTTGTCTGGTTAAAACGGTGTTTGGATTTAAAGAAAGCAGTTTGAGTAGCTTAAATTCCAATGGAGTAAAAGAAGTAGCAGTACCTTCAATCACTGCGGTCAAGGAGTCAAAATTTAAAGTTATGTGGCTGTCTTCATACTTTGTGGTTGGATGATGGTTACTAAATAAGATATCCAATTTTTTCTGTAAAAGTGCTGGTGATGAGAGGGTCGAATATAAATGGTCATCGGCACCTGCTTCATAGAAATCCAAAATAATTTGTTCTGGAATATTGGTAGCGCATAAAAACAGAACAATAATATTTGGGAAGTGCTTTTTTGCAGTCTTACATATGATAAGACTATATTCATGTAACAGTGTGAAATCCAAGAGCAAAGCATTATAAGAGTTAAATGGTATGCTGCCGATTTGTTTTGGTACGGTGGAAATAAAATCGGTATGATAATTTTGCTTTAAGATATTCTCCAGATTTTTCCCCAAGACGGACGGGTTGCTAATCAATAATAGTTTTTTCATAAGCATTTCTCCTCCCCTATAAGCACTAGTATATTTAAAAGAAAAGAAATTGTAATATTGTTTGTATAGATTGACTTTTTTTCGGTATAGATGTGTGGAAATGATGATAGTAATACTACGATATACTATGATACATAGTAGTAATACTCTTAAACGAAGTAAAATACAGGCGTATTTAAGTGTAAAATGAGTGTATCGGGAGGTGTACGCTTGTGAATCGAATATCTGAATTAAGAAAAAAATTAGGCCTGACTCAGACGAGATTAGGGGAAGAAATAGGAGTCAGTCAGCAGACAATTAGTAAGTATGAAAAGGTAGACGAGAATATTTCTGGTGATATGTTGCTTGCATTATCCAAATTCTTTAAGGTCCCTGTTGATTATATATTGAGGAAAGATGAAGAGGAACAGCAGAGAGAGCAGGATAATAAAAGAGAAATTATGGAATTGTATAGGGATATGGATCAGTACAATAGAGATACTTGGATTATTATAGGAAAGCGTTTATTGGGCGGTCAGTTACACAAATACAATGAAGATAGTATCGTAGAAAAAAGGCTAAAGGAATAATTTAATAAGATTTCTGCAATAATTCGGATGTAAACTTAAAGTATAATGATAAATGATATGAGGAGATAGAGGATGGGAGAATTATTATACTTTAAGAATTGTGAGGAAAGAAAAAAAGCAGAGGAATTATTAAAGAAATGTTGGCCGGAAGTATCTTTTGTAGTTATGCGATTAGATATGCAAAATATATTAGAAGAAGAAAGAATTCATTTCGGAAAATGGGATATTGAATTTGACAAGAAAAGGATGATTTATAATGGTACAGAAATTGTAATTACTGATATGCAATGGGAGATTTTACAACTGTTGATGAGCGATTCAGAGTTGAGTTTTTCAATTAGAGAAATTGCATACGCCATGAATATTGAAGTGCATGAAGCTCAAATATATGTAGAAGAATTGTTAAAAACGATACAAGAACAAACGGGTTCTGCAATTGTGCAAAAGAAAGAGGAAAGATACTCATTTGTGGAAATAACAGATTAAGTGATGGAGAAAAGGCAGTGGACGACACTGCTTTTTTTATGGGGAGAATGATGTATGCTAAAAATATATAAGATTAAAATAGGCAAAGAAAAAATCAAAATATACAATAGATATACCAGACTTGCTTAAAGTGGTTTATGATGAAATTGGTATGGTGCCTTAGATACAAATAAAATAGAGGTAACTTCTCATTGCTATTATTTTTTAATGGAGATAAGAAATGAAAAAGATATTGTTAATAGAGGACGATAGTAATTACATTTGGCATATAAAAAACTTTCTACAGCGAAAAGGATATCATGTATTAGTTGCATTTACAGTATCACAAGGAAAAGAGCTTATAGAAAAGGAACAAATACTCATTATAGGCTCGGATTTGAAATTGTCAGATGGGAGTGGAATGGAGCTGCTAGAATACTTGCGGGAGAAAACATACAAAATTCCATTCCTTTTCTTTACATGCTATGACAAAAAATATTATGAGAAAGAAGCATTGGAAAAGGGAGCTAAGATATGCATGAATAAATTACAATTCGATTTAGTGAAGGAAACATTATTGGAATATGCTTATAAAGAATCCAATGGAGAGGGAGCTACTTTTCATAAGATACTTCTTGTAAAAAAGAATTCGGAAATCACGTCTATTATACAAACAGAGCTTCTTAAAAAGGGGATACATATGATTATGGTAGAAACTATATGGGAAGCAGAGAATAAACTATTAGAATGTCAAGATATTGAATTGATTCTGTGTGATTTGTTTTTACAAGATGGAATTGCTATGGATTTTTTTCATTCTATGAAAAAGCTTGCTGGAATATATCAAAACACGAAGGAGCCAATATTCAGAGAGTTGCCGTTTTTTATATTCACTGATAATAAAGATTTATCTTTAGAATATCAATATCGCCATGAGGGTGTAAGCGACTATATAACCAGTCCTGTTAATATTCCAGAATTAATCAGACGGATATGTTATTTCGTAGAAGAATAGAAAAGTTATTTGGTTTAAAGATAAAACCAACCGGACAGAAAAAAGTACAATGTAGACAAAAAATATAGTAATAATAGTAAAGATATTTTATGTTATTGACAAATATGAAATATTGATACAAAGGAGAATTTACTATGGAGAAAAGATTATTTACCTCAGAATCAGTAACAGAAGGGCATCCGGACAAAATTTGTGATGCCATATCAGACACCATATTGGATGCTCTCATGGAAAAGGATCCGATGAGCAGAGTGGCCTGTGAGACTGCAATTACAACGGGTATGGTATTAGTGATGGGAGAAATCACGACCAATGCGTATATAGATATGCAGCAGGTGGTAAGAGAAACGATTAAAGAAATTGGTTATGACAATGGAGATTATGGATTTGATGCACATACCTGTGCCGTCTTAACGGCAATTGATGAGCAGTCAGCAGATATTGCTTTGGGCGTGAATAAGGCATTGGAAGCAAAAGAACACAAAATGTCAGAAGAAGAGCTTGATGCAATTGGTGCTGGGGATCAGGGTATGATGTTTGGTTACGCATGTGACGAAACGAATGAATTTATGCCATATCCAATTTCACTGGCACACAAATTGACTCGGCAGCTTACTCAGGTTCGTAAAGCTGGTTTGTTGAATTATTTAAGACCGGACGGTAAGAGTCAGGTTACTGTAGAATATGACGAAGCAGGTATTCCGCACCGGCTGGATGCAGTGGTTCTGTCAACGCAGCATGATCCAGATGTGACACAGGAGCAGATCCATGATGATATAAAAAAATATGTATTGGAACCGATTATTCCAACAGAACTGGTAGATGAGAATACAAAATTTTTCATCAATCCAACAGGGCGTTTTGTCATCGGTGGTCCTCACGGAGATAGTGGTGTAACAGGACGCAAGATTATTGTAGATACATACGGTGGTATGGCACGGCATGGCGGCGGAGCTTTTTCTGGAAAAGACTGTACGAAAGTAGATCGTTCTGCATCTTATGCTGCTCGTTATGTTGCGAAGAATATTGTGGCCGCAGGTCTGGCAAAAAAATGTGAAATTCAGTTGTCTTACGCAATTGGGGTAGCGCATCCGACCTCTATTATGGTAGACACTTTTGGAACCGGAAAAATTTCAGATGAGAGTCTGGTAGAGATCATAAGAAGAGAATTCGATCTGCGACCAGCAGGAATCATTCAGATGTTGGATCTTCGCCGTCCAATTTATAAACAGACGGCAGCCTATGGACATTTTGGGAGAGACGATATTAACCTTCCATGGGAAAGATTAGATAGGGTAGAAGAACTGAAAAAATATTTGGAATAATTTACTTAGGGGGAAGCGTATGAGAAGATACAAAAAGAGAATCTCAAGAATTGTGGCGGTTGCGATGCTGTTTGTATTTCTGATAGGAAATTCTAATATGGTACATGCTATGGAAAAGACACAAGTTGGGTATGCGAGTAAATATATCACAGTGAAAGGTAATAATATGCATCTTGCTTTGTATGGAAAATTGGATGCAAGTGGAGAAACATTTGCAGATGAAGGAAAAACCACATTGGTGATGATGCCGGCTCTGGGAGTTCCATCACCGCATATCTACTTCAAACCTCTGGCACAATCTTTAGATGAGAGTTTTAACATAGTGATTGTAGAGCCGTTTGGATATGGGCTTAGTGATGTTGCAGCAACGGATCGAACTGTAGATAATATCAATAGTGAATTGAATGCTGCACTGGACACCATGGGAATTAAGCAGTGTGTATTGCTGGTACATTCGATTTCTGGAGTATATGGACTCAACTTTGTACAGAATTATCCCGAAAAAGTAAAAGGTTTCATTGCTGTTGATAATACGGTATATGATGAAGAACTGGCAGAGGCTATGGAAATGGAAAAGAAATATATGCTGCAGGGAATTGATGAATTTCAGAAAATCAAGAATTCTTTTTCTTCTTTGGAAGAATTCCAGATGGCACTGAAAACAGATCCAGATAAATATGGGGCAGCATTACCACAGGTTTCCGGGTACACTTATACGGAGAGTGATAGGGAGGAATACATTCAGGCATATTCTTTAAGCAGCAACGATACGATTAGAAATGAAGTGAACGGGATGGATCAATCATTACTCTCTATAAAGAATAAAAAATTCCCATCGGCACTTCCTGTATTAACCATGATTTCTTCAGAGAATGTACAAAATGTTCCGGCATGGGAGACTGCTCATAGAAATCAATTGGATTTAGAATCTGGTAATCACCAGTTATATATTGTAAATGGAGGACATTATATCTGGTATACCAATTTAACGCAGGTTGTCCAGCTTATCGATGAATGGAGAATAGAGAATCATTTTTAAAAGGAATCTGTGTGATGAGATTTCTAAATAAGAGAAAACAGAAGGGAAGTGTAGCTTGGGGAAAGTAACTATTTCAACTGTATTGGGATACAAAGAATATGTAGTGGAAAATATAAAAAACATCCGGGGAGAGGATGAAGAAAATTCCGATTTTAGGATTTATCCGGATTATCATAAGATTTATAGAGGACAGACGGAGATCGTCTTAACGAAAGCAGAGTATGAATTGTTTATGCTTTTGTCAGGGAGACCAGGTGTGATATTTACCAAAGAAAAAATTTTTGAGATTCTTTATAACGAGGAATTGCCGGAAAGCATTGATAATATTGTGTACTGTCTGGTATCCAGTATGAGAAAGAAAATTGAACCGGAGCTAAAGCAGTGCCGCTATATTAAAACAGTGAGAGGTGTAGGATATAAGTTTGAAGGAAAAAAGATGGACATCTTTCCAGAATAGTTGATCTGAAGACAGAGGAAATTTTTAAAAACCTCTGTCTTTTTTTGTTGCTTTTTTATGCCATCTTGCGTACAGAAGTAGTGAAAGTCACCTCCCAAAAAGTATGCTTTTTGATGGGAGATGTAATAGGCTATTTTTTTATTTCCAAAAAGTATATAAGAAAGTTTTGAGATATGCCAAAATATTTTAAGACTTTTTGGGAATGTATAAAGGGGGATACGTATGGCATATTATGGGTATCACAGAATCAGTACTAAGGAACAACACTTGGACCGAGGTATTATAGAAATAAAGAGGTTCTGTGAAAATCAGAAAATTAAACTGGAAAGTATTTTTACAGATAAGATAACCGGTAAAAATTTTGACAGACCACGTTATACCGTTCTTGTGGAAGATGTTTTACGGGTAGGGGATACCCTGATTATTACAGAGCTGGACAGACTTGGCAGGAACAAGCAGGAGATTTTAAAGCAGCTACGTTTTTTAGAAGAAAAAGGGGTTCGGGTAATGGTATTGGAACTTCCTACCACGTTGTTTGACCTGTCTCAGATGGAAAATAATCTGGCAAAGATGATGATAGAAACAATCAATAATATGATGATTGAACTCTATGCATCCATGGCACAGGCAGAGATGGAGAAAAAGGAGAAGCGACAAAAGGAAGGTATGGAGGCAAAAAGGCTTCGGGGTGAATGGGATGAAGTAGGAAGACCACGGGCTATAGAACAGGAAAAGTTTAACCAGGAATTTATGAGGGTGGTACAAAAGAAGGTAACACCGACACAACTGCAGCGGGAGTTGGGGTTAACTTCTTCTACCTATTATCGGTATCGGAAAAACTTTTATGAAATTTTTCCGGAATTTCTTCAATCTGTATAGAGATGAGGTAATTACTAAGTAAAAGAAAAATTTAAGGAGGCAGATATTATGAGTGAACACAGAGAAGGTACATTGTTTTATGATACTGAAACAGGGAGGTATGATATACGTTTTGATTTGGAATCTTTTTATGGAGGACTACATTGCGGGGAATGTTTTGATGTAAAGGTGAAAAATGTTTGGGTTCCGGTCCGAATTGAAATGGGAGATGACTGGTATCTGGTTGGACTGAACGTGTCGAGATTAGATGGATTGAGAGTACGTATGTAAATAGGAGGATAAGCCTGATGAGGGGAAGCACAATGAGAGAAAGTGTTACGGATGTTCGCATTATACTGGAATGCTTACAGGAAGCATATCAAATGGAAGGAGATATGGTACGATCCGGGAAAAATATTCATGCGACTATGATATATCCATTTGTCCGTATGCTGCAGGAAAAGTGTAGAGATTTAACAGAGGAACAGATACATAAGACACTTTGGAAAGAATATGAGATTTCAGGGGCAGACAGGATGTTTGTGGAGAGGGCTTCAAAGATTTTAGAGCCATACGAAGGAGAATCTGAAGATGAGAAATAGTACAATGGAATATAAAGTAAATCAAGCCTATGAAGAACTAAAGCGTTTAATACAGTGGAATCCGGATAGTGAAGAAAAATTTTTACAGAAAATGGTATGTTTATTGTTACCTGGACAAAGAAAATGTTGGTCAGAGGCTATCCGTGATTTGAGGCAATCTTTTGAAGCTGAGCAGGGGATGATATTTGTTGAAAAATACAGAGGAAAACTGGAATGGCTGAATAGCATATCTTTGGCAGAACTACAAAGAAAGATAGGAGAAATTTATTTTGTTGATCATTACAAGATGATAGCAGATCAATTCCTATATAAAAAGGATTTTGAAACTTCCTTATTTTTGAGAATTGCAATGGAAACAGGGATAAGAAGTGCAGATATTCCATGTATAGAATGGTCCTGTATGCATGGAAAAACTATTATTTTGGAAGAAACCAAAAGAGGAGATTTGTATAAAAAAGTTAATGGAACGTTTCCTAAGATTTCAACTCAGTCGTTACGGATTATGAAGTTATTGCACAGGAAGCAAGGGAAAATATTCACAAAATCAAACGAGTACTATGTTCGCAAAATTTCTTGTGCTTGGGGAATGCCTGGGTTTCGTATCCATAGTTTTCGGGATTATAGGAGAAAGATAGAAATGGGAATTACAGCAGGAGTACAAGTTCCAAGGATCATTCCATTATAAAGAATAGGCTGGATTGGAAAACGTTATAGGATGCTATATGAGCTGCTGTTGCAGTTCTAGTGAGTTTCAATAAAAATACGCAAATATAGTATTTGCGTATTTTTTATTGAAATTACAAATATATTTGCAAATAGATTGAATTATAAATAAAAACAATAAAATAAACGCAAATATAAACTTTGCGTTTATTTTATTGTTTTTATAGGTGCTATGTGATATACTACGAAAAGAAAGTAGGTGTAGTATGAATAGCAAAACAGCATTAGAAAAAAAATACGAGATAATCAAACAAAATCTTGGGAATCAAACTACCTTTTATACAGATGAAGTAATTCCCCTTTTCCCGGAGTTAAAAAAGTCTACTTTATATTGGAATCTTTCTAAATTAGTAGAGGCGGGTTACATTAAGAGAGTGCGAAACGGTGTATTTTCCTTCAATGATTTGAAAGGCAGACAGGGAATTATTTTATGTGAAACAGCCCAAAAATTGAAAAATTACATGGATGAGCTGGGATTTTATTATTATATATCCGGTTTGGATATTTTGGCAAAATATATGTTACACATACCAGAACAATATCCTGTCATTGCATTTATTGAAAAAGCAGCAAAAGAGGAAATATATAACAATTTATTAGCAGAAGGATTTGAGGTGATAGAACCACAATACACGAAAAAAATGTATGAAGATGCTATGTTTTCAGGTAGCCATAATATGCAGGTGATTTTATACACAACGGAGGATTTTCAGTACAGTAGTGAAGGTCTGGCAAGTATAGAGAAGGCTTTTGCAGATCTTTATTTTGCAATAACGAGAAACGGATATCCACTATCATTGCAAGAATTGGTAAGAATTTATCAGAATCTCAGCAGATTGGGAAATATAGATAAAAAGAAGCTGATAACAGTAGCATCAAGAAGGAATATACAATATGATATTCGCTTTATCGTTGAAAATCGGTTTATTACAGATTCGGCAATAGAGTTTGGAAAAATACTTAGAAGGGAAGAATAAAATTTGGATTACAAAAAGTTATTTCATAAAGAGGAAGCATTTCAGAGAGAAACCTTTCAGAAGAGAATGGAAGAATTTGGGTTTAAAAATATGGCGAGAATGGAACTGTTTTTATGGGATCTTGAATTATTCTTGCATATTCAGAAAATACTAGGAGATAAAATAATATTGAAAGGTGGTGCAGCCACGCAGTTTTATCTGCCAAGGGATGCTCAAAGAACAAGTGTAGACATTGATATGTTATTTTTTGGAACAGAAGAGGAAATAAAGAAAACATTGAGGAAAATCGAAGAATATTTGGGGACAGAAGACGAATTGTTTTACTTTCATAAACATAGCCCTAAGAATCCGAAAACAAATCTTCCATTACATACATATTACACGAAAGTTCCTTCTGTACTATCCAATGCAGAACGTAATATGGAGAGAGAGAGTATTCCCTATCAGGAATTAAAAATAGAATTTATTCTCCAGCCAGAAAAATGGGAATATGAAAGAAGAACGGGAGAAAACATATTTGCGGTAAACAGTTCATGGAACTATCAGATCCTTCCATTGAATTATTTATTTGCGGATAAGCTCACCACATTAGGTTGTAATACGATTGGCGTACAAAATGAAAGGCTGGATGAACAGGTGAAGCAGTTCTATGATATTATGATGTTGTCCAGAAACTGTATATCCGAGATGCAATGCTCTGTTGTGAAAGAAAAGTATTTAAAACGGGCAGAACAAGAATGGAATACAAGGAAGATTACACTGGGGAGCACGCTGGAGGGAAGAGATTATGAACCTAAATATATCGTAAAAGATGTTGAGAAACAGCTTTTGCGTTATCAACAAGCCGATAGCGGTGAAGATGCAGAATTGAAAAAGTTTATTAATGATTTTCATTCGTTATATTTAAACAGGAAAGTGCAGTATGATCCCAAAACGGTTGCCTGCGGAGCATCCCTGGTTCGCTTGATGTATGAACTGATGATTTCAGGCATGGGTTGGGATAAGGTAAAACAGGCATTAGAGATTGAAAAAAAATTAGGTATGGAGCATTTATCGGGACCAGAAAAAGGACAAAAAATTCGTAAACTCAGAAATCAGTTTATTCAGGAATTTGGTAAAGATTCGGTAATCCCGGCATCAACTTTGAAAGGGAAAGATTTAAAAAGAGTGTTCTGGGCAGTTGTAAATATTGATAATTTAAACAAGATTGAGGGAATGATATAAAATGAGATATTATATTGCAGATTTACATTTCTTTCATGAAAATTTGAATACAAAAATGGATAAACGTGGATTTGCAAATGTAAATGCAATGAATGATTATATGCTGAAACAGTGGAATAGTAAAGTGCGTAATAGGGATGAAGTTGTTATCTTAGGGGATTTATCATGGGGGAAATCTGAAGAAACAAACCAGTTGCTTCAGAAATTGAACGGACGTCTATATCTGATACAGGGAAACCATGACCACTATGTCAAGGATCCAAACTTCGACAGTTCACGCTTTGAGTGGATTAAAATGTATGAGGAACTTAGCGATAATAAGAGAAAAGTGATACTTTGTCATTATCCTATTATGTGTTATAACGGACAGTATAAATTGAATGCAGAAGGAAACCCAAAAACCTATATGTTGTATGGACATGTACACGATACGCAGGATCAGAGATTGCTGGAAAGATTTCAAGGAATCACATCTGAAACAACATTTCTGAATACACAGGGGGAAACACAGCATATTCCATGTAATATGATTAACTGTTTTTGTATGTATTCAAATTATCAGCCGCTTACTTTGGATGAATGGATTGCGTGTGATAAGAACAGGAAACAAAAGAGCTGCCAGAATGTAAAGTGATATGAAAAAGAGCCGTCCAAAACTGGTCGGCTCAAAGTATTTATAGTTGTTTATGATTTCTTAGGAATGTCAACAGTTCCTAGTGTTTCAATTAAGGATAGGATTGCATCTGAATTTTGCTGAAATTGCGTTTGAAAATCTTCTGTAATATCATAGTTCAGATACAGAGTTATCAAAGTAGCATTCCATATTGAAATCATGGTCTTTTCTGATATGTGTTCTTCCAGAAATTGTAGATGTTTGCAGAGTGTTGCCTGTGTTCTTGTCCATGTAAAGAAATAGTCATCTTTTAGTGGAATGTTAAAACTACGAAACCATTCCCGGACGGTATGTGTTTCGATTCCGTCTCCGCACTCAGGATTATTAAAGATATATCCAACAGACAGTTCTTCTGGATTTTTCGGAAAACTATCATCCGCAGAAAGGGTAAGATACCGACCAATCGGAAACATGGCACAGACAGTCGGTTTTACATCATGAACCAAACATTTCTGATCCTTTAATAAAGGGCAGCGTTTGACACTTCCTTGTGGTCTCAGGCGGACTATCGGGAAACGGGAGTTACATCCAATATAAGTTTCACAATATTGTTCCAAGGCTTCCGCTGGTGTAATTTGAAATTTTTTTGCTATGTTAAACAGATCTTTCGGGGATAAGAGAATATCCTCCCGGTGAATGCAGCACTTTCCGCATTGGGTACAGTGAAATGTAAATGTATCATCGAGACCGATTTCTTCATATCCTAATTGTTCTTTTAGTTCTTTTATTGAATTCATAATCATTCTCCTTAAAAAAAATATTTTTATGGCGGTTCTATTATTTTGTGTCTGAACACATTGCTTTTTCGTATTCTAGGATTTGTTTCCATGTCAACCATTCTGGTTTCCCATCATCCGGAAATTCATTCCAGAGTTTTTTCATGGCGGCAATTTGTTTGCTTTCATTGTGATAGTACAGATGTCCAGTACAACGGTTTCCGTAATTCAAGTAATACTCACAGTCGCTTTGTAAACGACTAAGCATCATGTACTGAAATTCATAAGGATTTTTCGGTTTATCTGTTAAAATTCTAAATGGTTTCCGGATAGGCATATCCGGTTCTCCATCAAATTCATTTCCGACTGCAGAGTGCAGATGAGGAATTTCAAAGTCACCAAGTTCTACATCTTTCCACAACTTCCCATATTGATCCTGGTATACCGGGCGAGCCCATTCGTCTGTACCAATATAATGAAGAAGACGAGAGGGTTCTTCTGGAATAGAAATCAGTTCATCCGGGGACATAATCACTTCATCCAAAGCAAGATCATCCAGTTTTTTTGGCATATTGTAAAGAGAAGAAAAGCGTTCCTCTAGTTTCCGAATGTCTGCTTCAGACTCAGGAAAATCAAAGCAACAGTGAATATCAGGAGTCAGATTGTCGGTTTCTTTATCTTCGCCGGTATGAATTTCCAAAATAACACCATCCAATCCTGCATAATCGCTGGCATCGGTTGTCCGCACACGTTGTCCAGGTTTGAAGATGACATCTCCCCATTGTAATTCAGTTGTTGTATTGTTCATGTAATTCTTCCTTTCTTGATGGGAATTGGCATTGACAAAAGAGGGAATAGAATAAATCCATACCCCTTTTCCGTAACATCACATCTATGCCAATTCTCATAAATTCATAAATTTTCACTAATTCAGTGCTGTGTTTTTCGTGATCCTTCTAAATAAAAAGAGACCACTCGCAAGTAGTCTCTTCGTAAACATAAATTTAATTAAACTTGTATTGTTCCAATAAATAAATAGGCAGTGTTTCTGTTTTTCCGTCTATTCCTCCTTTGGTTGCCCCTTTTAAATAAAGAAGCTTATCTGCTTTTCCCTGAGCCAGAGCTTTCTGGGCAGTGGAAGCAGTCCCTTTTCCGGCTTTTACTTCTATTAAATATCGGGTGGAAGAAGATAGGCTTTGTGCCAAAAAATCAATTTCTCCGCCTCGGTAAGTAGCAAAAGCTGGGGTTTCAAAGGAAATTTCCGGTGGAAAATCCTGGCGTTTCTTCAGGTTGATATAGACATAATTTTCATTTAATGTGCCTGCAAGTACACGGGAATCGGTACCGGTACGTGTCAGATAATAATTTGCCAGCCCCATATCCATGAAGTAGCAGCGGCTTGCAGACTTAAAATCCAGAATGTCCATTTCTGTTATTTTTGCACAGAATCCAATGATTCCAGAAAAGTACAGCCAGCTAATGGCACGGTTGCAGGTAGCCTTTGAAATATTGCTGGAGTAGTCTTTGGTTACCAGTTTTTGCAATTCTTCACTGATGCTGTCTTCTGAAAATCCTTTCTTTTCACGATTTAAAATACGGCAGATGGAAAAGAAAATATGGGTAAACACTTTGGTATACAAAATATCCGTAAAATAGCGAATGGATTCATTGGTAAAGGTATCAATGATTTTTACGAGTTCGCCTTGAGCTTTTACGATGTTCCGGTTTTCCAGATAGTTTTCGACCACTTTGGGATAGCCACCAATCTGGCAGTACAGCTCATAGGTTTCCTTTAAGCGATTATAGACTTCTGCTTCAGAGGAAACAAGAGATATTTTTTTGTAATCGCCATACAGATTCTGATCATAGGCCATCAAAAACTCCTCAAAAGAAAGCGTATAGATGGTGAGTTTGGTGACATCGCCGCTGGAATAACGGAATTCTGGATCATAAATCCGTCCAAGGTAGCTTCCTGTGATGATGAAATGGGCTTTAAAGTGACGTGTAAACTCCCGGATACGGTTATAAATTTCGGAAGACTCCTGGATTTCGTCAATAATGATGACGGTATCTTCAGAATCAATAAAGTCCGGTTCATATAACTGGAAGGCATCGTGGAGAGGATGCTCCCGCCGTTTTGTTCCAGGTGTCCAGTCGGTTGCCTGTTTATAACATTCCATAAACTGTTTGCCGCTTAATTCAAACAGGTTAATATAAATTTTGTGTTTGTAGTTTTCGTCAGCGAATTTCTGTATCAGGTAGGTTTTTCCAACCTGACGGGCTCCACCGACTTCCAGGGTACTATGACCTCCTTCATTTTTCCAATCCAGAAGACGGTCATAGACAAAACGCTTCAGATACATAAGCACAAATCCTTTCTTTAAAATCTATCTTTCATTATAGCAAAATATTTGCAGTTCATACAGTGCAAAATTGGATAAATTATGTTTTAACATTCAAATTGAAGCTTTGCACGTATATCCATAAGAATTTTGCCCAGATGATTTTCGCCATGACCATTTACAGAACCCCAAAAGTAATCTCCCCAGTTGTTTCCTTCAACAAGGTGACAATTCCCAGTAGCAAGTAATGCTTTACATAGGGTAGGATTCTGCATGAATTTGCACATACAAATTTCATACATGTACATAAGCTTTACACTTTCCCAGTCTGAACGGAGCTGCACTTCTCTTCCCAGTTTTTTTGCATCTTTTGGATTCCTTAATTTGGTAAATTGAAGCTGTTCTTTAGGGGAAATGGTCTTTTGTGCCTGGAAAGCAGCCTCATTATTTGCATACCAGTAGCCCCGGTAATATATCCGGGAAGGATAGAAGTTACTAAGAAAAGCGTATGCTCCATGAAAGTGGTCAATTGTTTGCTGGTAATGATTCGAATAGGTATTAATATACATGTAATCCCTTCTTTCTTATACAAAAAAGGAACCGCTTATGGTAAGCAGTTCCTTCTTAAACATATTTTTTTGTTTGTTATTTGTTTATTTGTGCTTCTTCTTGTTCTTCGTAATAGCGGTCTGCAATATAGCCGGCAGATTCCGCCCAAAGAGTATTTTCTGTATTTTGTAGGGCCTTGTAAGTTTTTGAATGATAAAATTTGCCCATGGCATCCGGAAAGGAAAGATTACTCTTTTCCATAATAATATCGATAACATCCCGGATCTGAATATACAGATTCATTGAAATATCTTTTCCGTTAAAAAAATATTTACCTTCCATGTTTTACACATCCTTTCGAGATTCCAATACCAGATGTTCAAGAGCAAGTGGGGTGTGAAAGGAAACCTGATTATTAACCTTATTATACCGAAGCCTTGTAACCGCTTCATCCACGCTCAAGATACCGGACAAATAAAGTTGTACAGTTTCCATGGTATTATCATCCGCAACAGGCCCAATTACAACATCATAGTGATGCTGGATATCGCCGACAGTACGGTTGAGTTTGACAAACTCCAACCATTCCTTGTCCAAGGTGGCAAAATGTTTGATTTTTAGTTCCTCGGATTGCTGGAAGATATACCGATACACATATTTGCCGCCAGTATGAGTACGCAAGTACAGGCGGTTCGCCCATTCATTTGCCTGCTGTTCGAGAACTGTGCAATAAAATCCACGACCAAAATCACGACGGTTATGTGATTTGTTCAAATCGATTTTATCAAATGCAATATTGGAGCCATGGAAAAGAACAAGCGTGGGCGTATCTTCTTCTATAATATCTTCTACGTATTGAAAAGTATCATGAATATCTAATTGGTGCAACGTTTCGTGTTGTACCAGTATTTTTTCAAATACTTGATGTTTGTAGAAAATATTAAAGGCATCGTCTTCTGATATTTGGTGCTTTTTAGCATAATATTCCAGTGCTTCAATTGATAGCATCTCTATATCTGATTGAATACTCATATACGTTATCCCTCCATTTGCTTTCATTATATCAAAAAAGAAGGTGCTTTCCAACGGTAAAATAACTATAAATGTAAAGTTGCAAAAGATGTTTGAAATGGGGCGTCACCCCATTTCACTATCCCCAAACTTCGCCCATGATTTCCACAAGAAAATCATCTAATGGAAAATCGGGAGGAAGTAATTCACCAAACGTTTCTTGAATTTCTTGGATAACTTCCGTATAAGAAGAATACGCCTGTGAAAATAAGTGGGAAGAATTTTTAAGTTCAATGATATAAAATTCTTCTCCTGGATTTAAGTCCAGTTCTTCCTGATCTTTGATCCTCCATACCGTCATAGACTCAGCAGTGCCATAACGACAGCCATCAAGTTTCTCACAAAGATATTCCTGAAAGGCTAAGAGTGATTCTGGATCAGAGAACTCTTTGTATAAATCAGGAAAAACTTCCTCTGTATATCGAAGGATAAGATTAGCAGCCTCTTCTGTAATAAGAAATCCATAGATATGAAAAACGGATGTAATGATACTCATAGATTTCTCCTTACGCAATCATTTCAAGAAACTCATCTTCAGATAAAATCTTAATGCCGAGAGACTGGGCTTTTGCTAATTTACTGCCGGCTTTTTCCCCACAAATTAGATAATCTGTCTTTTTTGTGACAGAACTGCCGGCTTTTGCTCCAAGCTCTAAAATCTTCGAGTTGATTTCATCTCTTGTAAAATGAGCAAGTTTTCCTGTTGCAACGATAGTACATCCTGTAAATACATTTTCTTTCATCATAGTATTCATTTCCTTTCTTTCTTCAAATATAAGTTCTTTTTGGAGTTCGTGCCAGAGAATTAAATTGTTTTCATCAGAAAACCAGTCATGGATATTCTGATTCAGAGTATCACCAAAGTCATCTAACTGGGTGAAATCATAGTCATCAGAGGCAGCATCAAAAAATTCCTGTAGACTGCCGTGGAATACTGTATCCAAAATCCTGCTTTTGGTCCTTCCGACCATAGGAATATCCATGGAAACCAGGAACCGGACAAAGGTAGTATTCCGGCTGGAAGTAATGGAATTCCATAATCTTTCAAAGGATTTTTTACCGAAACCTTCCAACTGTAAGATTTCTTCCTGATGTTCATTTAGATGGTAAATATCCGGAAATGTCTGGAGATAACCCAAAGTCAGGAATTTTTCCAAGGTAGTTTCGGAGAGTCCCTCGATGTTCATTGCTTTTTTTCCAACGAAATGTGTAAAGCGTTTTCGGATCTGGCTATCACAGTTGGGATTGTCACAATGCACCGTTTCAATGAGACGCCCATCATTTCCTTTTCTTTGATAGATACGAGTCTGAGAACCACAGCATGGACATACAGGAGGAACTGCATCTACGTAATGACCACGTTCCAGATTTTCTTCAATATGAGGAATGATCATATTACGTTTTGATACAGAAATTCTACAACCTGGCACCAATTCTAATTCTTTGATAAAGGTCAGATTGTGAAGGGTTGCTCTGGAAACAGAGCATCCGTCAATTTCCACAGGGTCAAAAACTCCCACAGGTGCAATTTCTCCGAAACGGGTGGGTGTCCATTCTATATTGCGAAGAGTGGTTTCGTAAGTTTCGTCTTCAAACTTAAAAGCCAGTCCATCTTTATAATGATGTCCGGTACGCCCACAGTTTTTGGAATAGTCCAGACTGTCGAAAATCATTACAATTCCGTCAATAGGCAGATGTTTTTTGCCTGCCAGATCAGTCAGCCTTTCAATATACTGATTTACAAGTTCCGAGGTTAAGGGATGGTTTGCAGCAATATAAGGACAAGGCTGAAAACCATAGTCAAACAGGCTGGAAATTTTCATAGCTCTGCTGTCTGGAAAGAGAAATGGAGAGTCCAGACCTTCCAGAACATTAAAAGGCATAAAGTGCAGACAGCGTCCTGCACAATTTGCCGGATCAAGACTTCGCACAGAGCCAGAAGCCAGATTTCGCCCATTTTTGTAAGGTTCTCCTTTTCCATCTCGGAGGGTTTCTTTTAAACGCTCAAAGTCATGGGTTGGGATGAAGGATTCTCCAACAATCACCAGCCGGCCTTTATATGGAATTGAGAGAGGGACATCAACGTATGCAGGGATGTTATGGGTGATAAGTTCCCCAATTTCTCCGTCGCCACGCGTGGAAGCCTCTACAAGTGTTCCATTTTCGTAGACTAATTTAGTCGTTAATCCGTCCAACTTCAGCATAAACAGAACTGGCTGCTTACCGGCAAAACTTATCAAGTCCTGTACCTGCTTTGTCTTATCTAAAGAGAGCAAAGGGACCGGATGCTTTACTTTGGGAAGTTCACTGATGGGAGTATAGCCTACGGTTTGTGTCGGTGAATTGGATAAGACAAAGCCTGTCTGCTTTTCTAATTCCACTAATTCATCGAAGATTCGGTCATATTCCGCATCACTGATATTCGGACTGTTCTCATTATAATAAGCGTTACGCTGTAAATTCAGATGGTCCACCAGTTGTTTGATTTTTTCCACGTTTGATAATTCATTAGAGTGGTTCATTTTATTCTTGTCTCCTTTTCTATGGTATAGTTGTAATTCTTATTTGTTCCGGTTTTTCTTCCTCCTTTCTTTGCGTTCAGGCATAAAAAAAGAGAATGACACGGATGTTCATTCTCTAATGCGTGCAGTTTCCTGCAAAATAAAAAAGCCAGAAGTCCCTGCTGGTAGCGTGGTATACTTCTGACACTTTTACAAACCTAAACTGCGTGCGTATATCCTTTCCGGATGACACAAATAATAATTACATAGTAAGTGTAACACCATATGTAGTATATGTCAATATAAAAGCACTATATATTGTTTATTCTGAGAAGAAAATTACTATATATAGAGGAAGCATGGATATGGAAAATATTATCTCTTGATTTCAGAACGTATGTTCTATATAATGAGATATAAAGGAGGGGAACGTGAGTTTGGAAAAAGTGATTTTTCATATAGATGTAAATTCTGCCTTTTTGTCCTGGGAAGCGGTATATCGGCTGCATCATTTGGGATGGAAAGGCGATTTAAGAGAACAGGTGTCAGCGGTAGGTGGGGATATGGCGATGCGTCATGGAATCATTTTGGCAAAATCCATTCCAGCAAAGAAATATCGGATACAGACAGGTGAATCAATCTTGGAAGCAAAACAGAAATGTCCAAATCTTATCTTAGTGCCTCCGAATTATGGATTGTATGAGAGGTGTTCCAAAGCTTTTATGGGAATTTTGCAAGAGTATTCTCCCACAGTGGAACAATACTCGATAGATGAGGCGTTTGTAGATATGACTGGAACGGAATTGCTTTGGGGGACACCAGTGGAAGCGGCGGAGAAGATGCGGAGACAGATTAAGGAACGGCTTGGATTTACAGTGAATATCGGTATTTCAGAGAATAAACTGTTAGCTAAGATGGCAAGTGATTTTCAGAAGCCCGACAGAGTGCACACACTATGGAAGTCTGAGTTACAGAAAAAGATGTGGCCATTGCCGGTAAGCGACTTGTTTTTTGTAGGACGGGCAACAACAAAGACACTTTTCAAGTTGGGAATTCGGACCATAGGAGATTTGGCAAAGAGTGATCCGAGTTACTTAAAACAACATTTGAAGAAACATGGGGAAGTTGTCTGGGGGTTTGCAAATGGGATTGATGTGTCTGTAGTCCAGTCGGCCCCGCCTGCTAATAAGGGATACGGCAATTCTACAACGATTCCTTTTGATGTGACAGATGCATCTACAGCAAAATTGGTGCTGTTGGCTTTGGCAGAGACAGTAGGAAGCAGACTTCGTGGAGCAGGAGTCAGGGCAGAAGTGATTGCAGTAGGGATCAAGAATTATGATCTCAGTTATGCCAGTCACCAGATGACGCTTCAGAATGCAACCAATATTACGATAGAGATTCATCAGTGTGCTTGCCAGTTATTTGACCAGCTCTGGGATGGGACACCCATCCGGCATCTGGGAATCCATACCAGCCGCATCAAGGATCAGGTGAATATGAGACAACTAAATCTGTTTGATACGAATGATTATGAGAAACTGGAAAAAATGGATGAAACGATAGATCAGATCAGAAAACGGTATGGGAATGATTCGGTAATACGTGCGGCTTTTTTAGGTGGGTGTATTGATCACATGAGTGGTGGCATTTCACGGGAAAAACGTTCTGTGGACTATGAGAAATTAAAGACAGAATAGCGGGAAGGGGGAAGGAAAGGTGGCATTTGGAATCGGAATAAATACAGAGCATACAGAGCAGGAGCCTTTATCCGGAACCTATCATGAGGTGGCAGTCCAGTGCTGGTTCACAGCTACCGGAAAATCTCTGCCATTGATGCTGAAGGTAAAAGGGGAGGATGAAGAGATTATTCAAATCAATCATATCCAGGTTCTGACTGTAGAAAAGCAGTGGTATGCGGGAATTTTGAACTGGAAGTATAGATGTCAGGCGGTACTTTTGGGAAAACAAATCAATTTTGTGCTTCTCTTTTGTCCGGAGGATTGTGCATGGAAACTGGTTGTATAAGATACCAGGGATGAAGTAAAATAGGAAAAAGGAGGACAGAAAATGTGCGGAAGATATTATGTGGATGATGAAACTTCACGGGAAATTGAAAAGATTGTAAGGAAACTGGACCAGCGTTTAAAGATAGAGCATGGACAGGACATCCACCCGTCTGAATCTGCAGTCATTCTTACAAAGGAGTGTAAGGAAGTGGCTGCGAGGCAGATGCAGTGGGGCTTTCCGGGGTTCCAGGGAAAGGGACTGCTTATCAATGCAAGGGCAGAGGCGATACTGGACAAGAAGACCTTTCGGGACAGTGTGCTGCATCGAAGATGTGTGATTCCTGCCCATCACTTTTACGAATGGAGTAAAAACAAAGAAAAATATACTTTTCAAAGTCCAAAGCAGGATGCCACATTATTTATGGCAGGGTGTTATCAAATCTATAATGGTCAAAATCGTTTTGTAATTCTGACTACGCAGGCAAATGCTTCCGTAGCACCAGTGCATGAACGGATGCCATTGCTTTTGGAACGACAAGAACTGGAAGATTGGATTATGGAGGATGCAGCGGTAGAATTTATTCTTGCTAAGAAGCCCATACTGTTGAATCGGACAGCAGAATATGAACAACTGAAATTATTTTCATAAGAAGGGAAACCCATAAAAGTTTCCCTTCTTGACATAAAAATTTTTGAATTTAGAATCCATTGTTTATTTGTTCTGTTGCTGCAGGCATAGGAGGACTAGATTTTACATAGATTAATAGTTTCCCATGCAGATCCAAATTCTGTTTACTCCATTGCCCATTCTCATAAACCTTTTGGGTAATTGTATTGTAGATAATTGGCGTATCCTCTATACGTTCCATATCAACGACAAGGCAATCCTGAAGGGCAATATATGGATATAGAGCATCTTCAATATATGTCCTTAATTTTAATGCCTGCCTGTGCAGTAGTTCCACATCATACAGTTTTGATAAGGTATAGCTCATTTCTTTGAGCATCCCGGATGTTGTAATTGCCTGTTGGATAACAGAAATCTGCTCTTCCAGAGATACATCTGGATTTATCATAAGCTTTGATAATGTAATTTCTTTTACAAAAGCTGTTGCTGTATCACCAATTTGCTTTTTTAGGCTTTCATAAGGAATCCGATACTGTGTTTGTAAAATTTCAAGTGGAACGTATTCTCGGTTTTTCTTCAAAGTTGAAAGCAATTCACAAAGCCTGCTTCCCAATTCATATATGTTATTCAAGCACACATCACTTCCGATACGGTCTCTGGTGTATGAACCAAATGGTAAATGGTATTTTCTGTTTCGAAAACGATACTGTCATTTGATACTTCCAAAATCGTTAGGATAGGAGATGTCAGAATAGAGAAACCATTGACTCCAGAAATAATAGCACGTTCCCCAACCCGTAGCGAAGAATGAAACCATCCTGAGAGTGTCGTTATTTGTTTATTTTTCACATGGTGCTTTCGATTTGTCATAGTGTTCACACTCCTTTTGTAGCGTCATAGAAAATCTGTTTTTCATGGCTCGTTTTTATGTAACAGGGTAACTCAAACGAAAATATCCTTTCGATACAGGTATATATTCGTCTGGGTGTTCATATAAGGTGGCACGGATACGTTCCTGATAATGCGGATTCTTTTTCGCTTTTGGGTGTTCCTTTAATAAATCGTACAGGTCTTTTAAAGCCCCTCTTCCTCCAATACTCTCCATTGTCATCCGGATTAGATGATGCCAAGTCAGTGCAAGAATATCTGTATTTTGTACATAAAACACACCTTCTTGCCGGATGCTGAAGGGGATAATGAAAGAATCTGTTTTTTTCAGCAACAGAGCATATTCTGTCACAATGGGAATGAAAGGCTTTTTGTACGTCCGATTGTCAGAAACACAATTAAACTGGCCCTTTACCAGAAAGGATTCAAAATCACCCATCCGCATTAAATCATTCTGCATACTATAGAACTTACCATGGAGCCGCATATCGCCTACCAGTATGGCAAGCCTCCCACCTTTCCGAAGTGCCAGGAAAAATTTCCGGATACAGTGATTTAGTTTTTCAAGAAAATCCGAATAGTTTTCACAGCGGGATAGGTCGTCCGGGTGAGGGGTTCCCCAGATATTTCCGGAATACTGGATCATATTATGGTAGGGTGGATGGAAAAAGATGAGATCAGCGGAATCCTCTACTTCATCTTTTAGAGCATTCCAGTTACCTTTTCCATACGCAGGTGCCGGATTTAGATCATAGAGCAGGGAGCGTACCTGATAACGGTCAGCAGCCGCCTTTGAAGTCCCAGAGCCACTCATAGGATCTAAGAGGGTAAAGGTGCTGGTATCTTTTCCGTAATATCGCTTATCGTCCAAGCAATAGCGTAGAAGTGCTGCAACCACTTCGGGGGAGCAGTTACCACGCCACTGGCTGTTACCGCCTGCTCCACGTTCTGGGTATGCCATGAAAGAAGTCAGTTCCTTTCCTACACGTTTTCGCAATCCTTCCGTTCCAAGCATGTCAGCGACAGTACGCCATTGGGGACCAAATTCAGCTTCTAATAATTGTGCTGCCCGATGCAGCATTAAGTCATTCATTTTATGTCACCTTCCTTTCATAATTTTGTTGGATGTAGCGGGAAATCGCCGCCGCAGTCATTTTGGCACAGCCTAAATCCATTTCGCTGAAAGGCTGTTGGTTTTTTGCACATAGTAAAAGACCCAACGTTTCACCAAATTCGTCTTTTTTAGAAATAGGGAAAAAGACTGATATGGGATATTTTCCTGTCATAGTAGGGTATATGCGTTCCTTTTCAGAGAATAATTTCATCTTTCCCTGTTGCAGAAGCCTTTGAATACTTTCTGTTACAGGCATATTAAGTGCTGTATGATAATTCTTGGAAGCAATGATTTTGGAATCATTACATAACAGGATCCGGCAAGGGACATTACTATGTAAAATATCCAGAAAACTGTCTAACCGGATATCCATAGGGATATGGGAGTCGCATTTACGAAGACAGATGTTGCGTGTGTCAGCTTCCAGCATCAATACATCGCCTGTATGAAGCTGTAGGGCTTTTCTTACTTTGGCAGGAATAATGATCCGCCCTTGTTGGTCAATATTTAGTGTTGTGGCATAATCCATAGAAATCTCCTTTCCTTTATAAAAAGAAGCAGTCTTTTCGGCTGCTTCTTTGTTGAAATTCTTTAAGCGACATACATACCATTCAGATATTGTTCTTGTGGTTGTTCTTGCATATAGGAAGACATTTCATGCGGCTGTATATTTTGTGCCATTCGTGCGTCCTGTTGTTTTTTAAATTGTTGTTTGCCGTTTTGAATCAGGAAGGATGCAACGTAGTTTTCCCAATTTACGATATAGGAATCAGCACGTTTTAACAGCATATAAAAATCCATATCTGTCAATTGGATAAAAGCACTTTTTTCAGAGATAAAACTTTGAGCCTGCATATAAGTGCCGCCGTTATGATTCTTTTTCTTGATACCTTTTCCGTTATTAATTTGAATTCTCCATGGGCTGGTCAGTATTTCCTGCTGGTTGTTATATACGTGGCGGGAAATAAAAAACTGTTGTGCAGTAGAATAGCCATTGCCATCCGGCACACCAAATATTTTGCTTTGCGACCATTCAAATTCAGGAAAGCCAGCGGTAACTCTGGACAGCAGAAATTGAATTTGTTCGGGTGCCAGATGAAAACGGGTGATAATATTTTTATCACCGGTACCACTAGAGTAATCCTGTATGGAGATTCCAATAAGGGAGTGAACTTTATGACCATTTTCTTCAAATTCTCCTTTTGCATGAAGCTGTGCATAGCTGTTATAACTTGTGTAGCGGAGACGGTCATACAGTGCAATTAATTTTTTACTGGTCTGTACTTTGCATATCTGATCTGTAATTGAGTTTTGATAATTTTCACTCATGTATGTTTTCCTTCTTTCTATTTCAAATATTGTTTTACAAGCTGTGTCATATTTTTGGGCAAATCTTCTAATTTGGTAATATCTAAAAAACCATCCTGATAGATTCTGCGGATGTTTTCTTTGTCATCACCAATTGCTGCAGCAAAGATCACAATGCCACGTTTACGATATTCATTCTTGATACCACGAAGATCTGCTTCTGCTTCCGTACCACTGTACCCACAATCTGCGGGCTGTCCGTCAGAGATTATGATGAGGAGTTTTTGTGATTCCGGACGCTTTGCCAGGTGTTCCGCAACATAACGAAGTGCAGCTCCATCCCGGTTGCCATTACGGGCAGACATATCCATCAGCCGGTAACGGTCAGAGGCATCCAGAGAATCAAATTCAGCATAGGAATACAAAGCAACCCCCTTAGAATCTGTAGAATGCCCATAAATGGTAATAGGAATTCCCAGGCTCATACAGAAATCATACAGCACGATTGCAGTTTTCCGGGCATGGGTAATACGATCTCCCCAGCCCATAGAACCACTTTCATCAACCAAAAGTCCCACGGAAAGTTTTTGTTCTTCATCCGGAAGCCTGGTTCTGGTAAAGATACCGCCGTCCTTTCGGTGTAAAGCCCGCATATCCAGCCTTTTACCAAATAACAGGTTTTTTTGTTTCCCGCCTTCTGCCTCTTCTTTTAATAAAGGAAGAATGGAACTTTGCAGCCTTTTGGAGGTCCGCAAAAGAGGGGAAACAACTGTTTGATAAGATTTGATAAAAAAGTCGGAAACTGGATTGATGCGGTGGATTGTTACATGGATGCCTGCATGGGCATTTCCGTAATGTATTTCATCCGCCGATTTTTGCAAGTCTTCTGTTAATTCCTGTTCATAATCATTTTGGGCTTTTTCCGTAGCAACATCATTTAGGATGCGTGCAAGATCATTCGCTGCATTTTCATAACCGGAACCGGCATACTGTGATGCGTATGTGATTCCTGGATTATTTCCATCTAATACTGCTGTAGTTTTAGCAAGTTCAATTCTTCCTCCTTCTTCCTGCAGTACCTTTTCTGCCTGGTTGATTGCATCTTGCCTGTAATTTGGATCAAGACCAGATAAGTCACAGGTTATAGGAGTTTTTGATTTTACTGTAGGACCTGGAATGTTTTTAGGGATTCCTCCGTTTTTACCAGTTGGAAGAGGAGATCCGCTACCTGATTCTTTCCGCAGCAGATCCTCCAGAGCATCGCCAACTTGGGTACTATCCTGCTTTTTTAAAGACTCTCTGGTTAACTCTACCATAGGCTGAATATAGTTCCAGCAAAGTACTAAAAGATAGTTGGAAGCACGTAAGCGTTCTTTCCCCTGTGTGGCAATTAAAGCATCGTCAATATAATCCATGCAGTCTGAAAGGGTGTCTGTGTATTCTCCAGAATAATTCGTGCGGTTATTTATATTACCAGTCCGGCAATAAGACAAAATTAAATTGCTCATAATGGAAAACGGCTGATAGCCACAGTCAATTTGTTCCTGTATAGAAGGAATCAATTCAGACATCCGCAGATTATTGATCTGTATTCCCTGCTTAAAAGTTCCGGGATATTCTTCACACATCCGGGCTTCAATGTAGATGTCCTCCAGTATATTATTAAACTGTGCAGCACAGCGGGATAGCGTCAGACACGTTGCGTTATCTTTTTCTTCCATGGCATCTAAGATGTCCTGCAGATTTGCCTTGTATCCAGAAGGCAGATTGTCTGGTGCTTCTGGATAGAAGGAACCATTTTCCATATTGGTCAGATAAAGCTGTAGTGATGCAAAATCAGAGTAACGCAGATGTCCGATTTCATGTCCAGTTAGACCAGTCAGGCTTTGTGACCGCAGAAATCGGGAAGGAAAGCTTTGGGTTATCGAGTTTGCGGCGTTACAGTGAATTCTATAATTATCTGTATAAGCGATGTCTGCATTTTCAGAACTGTCCCATTCCATAAGCACCTGAAGTCCATAGCGAGAACGGCCAGTAGCCGCTTTCGCCAGAGATGTTTGGTATTTTTGGAAAGCCGATGAAAGAAAGAGTTCTTCATCAGTGATTTTTGACTCCGTATCCCGGATCATTCTTTTTAAAGCTTTTTGAGTGTTATTCAATTTTTTCACCTTTCTTTCTTTTTCATATTTTGGGTTAGGAGATCTTCCATTGTACAGCCGTAATACTGGGCTAACCGAAAGACGGCGTAAGCAGATGGAAGCGTATGCCCATTTTCATAGTTCATAATTGTTTTTTCCGGTAGATGCAGAAGTCTTGCTACGGCTTTCTGAGAGAGTTTCGTCTGCTTGGATTTTCTTAAATAAACGAGATTTTCTGCCAGAGTTTTGCGTAGTTCGGCTTCGGTATAAAAGGTGTTCCTCAATAGTGTGTTATGATGCAAGAACTGTATCCAAGCAAGAACCTTCAATTTCGATACGGCTTTCAGAATCGGCAGTGACGGAAGATAAAATGGTATAATGAGCAGCTTCCTGTATATCGCCACATACCATAAAAGACTGAACCCAGGCAATTAATTCCCGGACTCCACAGCAGCCATCTGTTATCAGGTTATCCTGACAATACTGTGCGATGGAACGTACAATCTGTGTCATGGTACGTACTGATTTTTTATCGGAACATCCGGTAATAGCAAGAACACGCTCTACCATGGTCTCTTCATCCGGTTCATCCATATCTATGACCATATTCATCCTTGAAATGACAGACTGGTTCATGGGACGACAGCCGGCATAGTCATGATTAGTTGTGACTACAATGGTAGTATCCGGATGCCGATGGATGACTTCCCCGTTTGGCAGAAATACGCTGTTACAACGGTCCAATAGGGAATTAAGTCCTACCAGTACACCAGGATTGGCAATCACCGTAGGCTCCTGTATTTCTACCAGATAGCCGTTTCGGATGGCTTCAACCAGTGGTGTATCCACATAGCGGAACTGTTGGCTGCTGGAGGTAGCAGCTTGTTTCTGCTTCATTTCCTCAGATATATGATGGATCAATTCTTCATAAACTGTATTTTCTGATACCTTTTCATCATAAGTACCCGTTAATTTTTCATAGGCAGTAGCCGGATCGAGGGTAATGTCTTGAAAAGAGGGCAGTTCCCCTACCAAAGAAAGCTGTTTTTCATCTACATCAGGTAAAATCTGTCCAAGAAGGTCAAAAATTTCTGTATTTGCCGAGCAGGTGATGCATCGGTAAGGCAGGTGAAGTCCTGCAGCAATGGCTTTGGCACCTTCGGTCTTTCCCGTTCCAGCAGGCCCACGGAGCATAAAATTCCTCATAGGCTGCTTGCTGTCAGTTGTTAATTTGGCATGTTCGCATATTCTTTGGATTTCTTTTGGGATTACATACCAATCTTCGAGAATAGGAACGGTTGATTCTTCTTGGGGAGTTAATGTCCGAGAATTGGACAGGATGTATTTATCGACAAAATCTTCTTTGGGAATTGAAACGGCGGAAGCAGTATAGTGATGTCCACCTTTTAATACCTGAAAGGTACCCTGGATAATTTCCGTTGGTGCATAAACACCTTTTTGGATATTCAGTGGTGTAAGTCTTTGGAGCACGCCATTTGCAGGAGTGTCAACTTTGATGTTCCCGATAGGAAGGGAATCACCATAACGGATCCTGCGGTACACGTTATCACAAAGAACCGCAGCCGTTTCTGCAGCTTTGGGCAGGTCAGGAAAACCGTCATCACGGTGTTGCTTTAATTCCTGATATTTTTCATTGAATTCGTCATCTGAAAGGAAAGTAGGCATTAAAGCAAAATAAAGAGCACTTCCGGAATCTTCATCTTTTTTAAACTGATATGGCTCTGGTTTACTGTCCAGATCCAAAGGTTTTTCATACTTTCCGGCTATAAATTTCCCAGTCATACGGTTGTAGACCACTACATGCAGCAACCCGGTACGGCTTGGATATTCTGCGATTGTAAAATTGTTTGCCTGGCTTCCAATGGCTCCGAGTTCTTCCTCTGCTTTTCCAGCAGGTGGATTTTCCAAATTCATATAAGAAAAAACTGCCTGCAAAGTAGCAGAATGGAGAGTAGCCCGTTTTTTAGGCTGATTACAGTATTTGGAAGCGATGTCTTTCATCACTGCACTTTTCCCGGAATAGCTGTCAAATGGAGATGGTAGCGTTCTTTCAAAAGTCCAGTTAGGGACAAAGTTTGTATTTGGCATAGTATTTCCTCCTTTATTCTTTTATCCAGGATAATTCTAGTGCCTGGTCCTTTTCTTTTGCGGTCAATTCATCTTTTTGGAAGATGGAAATGAGAATATCCCAATAGTTTCGTGGCGGGAAATAATCAAAACAATCCTTGATTTCCGCTGTATCACCATTTTGGATGTAAATTTGCCCGTTTTCATTAATATAGAGTTTATGGTGTCCTTTCGCATGGAGCTGTCCGATAAGGTTCTCCAGTTTTTTCTTGCCAATTAAGGAATACCAGGATTCCGGATCAGCAAAAGGAACATCGTCCTCATCGGTAACTGTGACAGTCTTTTTGAGGCTGGCAATGGTCAGCATTTGAAGTTCCAGATATCCGTATTGGTTCATACGTGCTTCCGCAAAGTTGTAGTCCTCCGTATGAAAGGTTCTCAGACGTATGGGATTTCCGCAAAGAAGCTGCTTCATGGATGGCGGCTTCTGGAATTCCCATGTTGCATTTGGAAATGCAGCCTGTAGTTTGTCGGTAATCTGATAGCTAATTTGTCTCCAAAGCAATTCTTCTGTTTCGGAAACTGGCTCAGATGATTTCAAAGAAGACCAAGGGCTTGTTTTGCCCTGGTTCTTGAGTAGGTTTAGAGTCAGTTTATAGATTTTAGGAAGAAGTGTGGAAAGAAATAGCATCAGGATGCCAAGGATTCCGATACTTGCGACTGCATTACGATTTCCATTTCCTGGTATGAATATAGTTGCAATTAACAAAATTATTGTGAGCATACTTAGAACTTTAAGAAATTTCTTTTGTGTATTCACTTCATTTCCTCCATGTTTGTTTCAATAGAAAAAGGAATTGCAGCAGACCAGTAGATACTGGAAAGTCGCAATTCCTTCATTTTAGGGATCTTTGATAATTTACGGGAATGGAAGCTGCTGTGGTGGTGTATTTTCCGGAATATTGGTAAATCCATCACCAGATACATTGCCAGCCGTAAATCCCTGTGGTGCATAAGCCGATCCCCCTGCCGGAGCATAAGACATCTGTTGTGCGGCCTGTGGCATCATATTGTTATTGACTGGCATTGCGCCAGTAGGCACGGTACCGGAAGGATTCATTCCCGGGTTTCCATTATAAGTAGCACCGTTTGCTGGTACTGGTGGAACATTCGGATTTCCGACCATTGGATTCCCCGGTACAGGTGTTGCTGCATTGGTATCATTACGATTCGCAGGTAAGAACTGCCAGTCCTTTACCATAATTTGCGGCGTGATAGCTGCTTGACCTGCATTATTGCCTTTCTGGTGAATATACGGATGGAGTTCTAAATCTCCGTAGACCATGAGACACGTTGATTTTTTGACACCGGCTTTTATCAGTCGATCTGCAAGAAACTTGTTGCAGTAACACTGATAGAAGATGGGTTCTTCCTTTCCGTTTTGACCTCTCTGGTTGGTAGCAAGCCCCAGACTGATGTATTCAGTTCCGGAGTTCTTTGCTTGTTGCATAACCGGATCGGCAGTTACCCTTCCTGTTACAATGATAATAGATGACATAAAAATTCTCCTTTCTGCCCTTTGGGCGATAAAATAGTGATAAATAAAAAAAGTGCCATTATAGCACCGTATAAAACGGCATTATAATGACACGATTTTCCAACTTAAACTGCATGTGTACTGGAGATAGTATCCAGACACCCTATAAAGGGATAACACAAAACTTAAATACAATATCATAGTAACACAAGATATAGCGAAGGTCAATGATAAAATACCATATATAGTATTTTGCGATTCGAAATAATAATTTTTGTGTCAAAATGCTTGGAAGTGTAGTATTTTATGAGGATAATCCCAAATAGATATAAAATTTTCATAAAACACTACTACCTTTTCAGAGTAGATAAAATGTGGTAGAATGAGGAAAAATTATTAGGAGGATGCATTATGGCAAGACGAAAAAAACTGGAAAACACATCTTTGGAAGAGCAACTGGAGTATGTGGAACAGGAGATTTGTACAAAAGAGTCCGATTTAAAGGAACTGCGTCATAAAGCAAAAGAGATTCAAAAAGAGATAGAAGAGAAGCAGAAAGATGAGCTGTTTAAGGCTTTGGTAGCATCTGGGAAAACCATTGATGAGGTTATGAGATTTATAAAGGCAACAGGAGAAGATAAAATCGAATAAAAAAAATGAAAGATGCCGTTGTGGGGGAGTGAATCTGCAACGGTGTTTTTTATGGTCAGCTGAAATACAAATGATTTTCATAGACCACAATCACCGTTACCTTGGAAAGGAATATGTAGTGGTTCGAAGTTGTGTCTTTGCATTTGTAATTCGTAGATTTAATATATACTGCGTGGAAGTTAAGCCATTGTAGTGTCTAAAACTACGGATAACTCAGATGGTGCTTGGACGTATGTGATAGTTAATGAAGTGTTTGTGCCTGAAAAAATTGTTGAGGGTATACCTAGTTGTTTGAAAGTATGAAAAAAGTGAATAGGGTAAAAAATACCGTTACAGATTAATCTTTGTAATGGTATTTTTTGCGTGAATTTATTCTAACGGTGTAATTTATAACCTATTCCCCATACAGTATCGATATAAGGGGCTTGGTTTCCTATATGCTCTAGTTTTTTTCTTAGTTTGCTTATATGGACATTGAGAGTATTATCATCTGAAATATAATCTTTTCCCCAAATAAGTTGATATAAAGATTCCTTTGTAAAAGTCTGTTTTGGATGTTTGATTAGTAGCTGTAAGAGGTTATATTCGGTAGTAGTCAGAGTAAGCTCTGTGTTATTTACAAGTACTTTGTGATCATCCACATTTATGCGAATATCTTTAAAGGAATATTCCGTTTGGGGACTTTCGCTGCAACGGCGCAAAACACTTTCTATTCGTGCGAGAACTTCTTCATGATAAAAAGGTTTAGTTATATAATCATCTGCACCGGATCGGAGAAGGTTTATACGAATCTCAGGCTGATTTTTGGCAGATATAACAATAACTGGAATAGAATTGTTGTGTTTTTTTAGGTGAAATAGTATTTTTTCACCAGGCAAATCGGGAAGCATCAAATCTAATAACATTAAATCATATTTTTTAGAGGAAAGAGCTTCAATTGCTTCTATCCCATTGTGATATGCTGAAACATTGTAATGGTTTCTTTTTAATAATTCTGTAAGAATAAAGCAAATTTCTTTATCATCTTCTACTAATAATATATCAATCATAATAAACTCCTTTGGTAATAGGTATGGTAAAAATACTAACATGATTTGTAATTTCATACAAGTTACTGTTTTAAATAATTTGAAGGTTTCATAGGCGAGTGGGAAAATATAAAGATAAATTTATAATTTTATGGAAATTTAAGAACTGATTTAAGAGAAATGTTAGAATTAGACATTATCATTATCATTATAGGATTTAAGAAACGAGGGAAGTGATTAGAATGAAAGAACCCGAAAAAATATTGGAAGCAAAAGATATTTGTAAAGCATACGGAAACAATATGGTACTTAATCAGGTAAATCTCACGATAAAAGCGGGCGAGATATATGGACTGGTTGGAGAAAATGGTGCAGGAAAAAGTAGCCTGATGAAAGTTATTACAGGACTAACAAAGCCGACTTCAGGTGAGATAAGTTTATTTGGTAAAAAAAATCTTGAAGATGAAAGAAATAAGATAGGATGTTTAATTGAAAATCCAGCTTTGTATATGGACATGACAGCACGCCAAAATTTGGAAATCCAGCGTACTCAACGAGGAATTCCAGGAAAAAGTAGTATTGATGAAGTTCTGGAAATAATGGATTTAAAGGACGCTGGAAATAAAAGAGTGAAGGCTTTTTCTTTAGGGATGAAACAGCGATTAGGAATTGCAATTGCATTGCTTGGTCGCCCACAGTTGCTAATTTTAGATGAACCAATAAATGGCTTAGATCCAACCAAAATTAAATATGTGCGAGAAGTCTTAAAGAATATGAATGAAGAAGATGGTACAACGATACTTATATCCAGTCATATTTTGCCAGAGTTACATCAACTTGCAACTGTATATGGATTTATACATCATGGAAAAATGTTACAACAGATTACAGATAAAGAATTAGATGAGAAATGTCGTCGTCATGTTCATATCGAAGTAGACAATGTGGAAAAGGCTAGTTGCATTTTAGATGAGAGGTATCCAGAAAGTCAAATAAAAGTTTATTTAAGAAATGTGATTAAGGTATTTGGTTATAATAAAAATATTTCTGATATAACAAAAGAATTAGTATATGGAGGAGTTGGTGTAGAAAAAATAGGATATGAAGGAGAAGACTTAGAAGAGTATTACACAAATCTATTATCGGAGGTGAAATCGAATGAGACAGCTTAAAGCAGAGTACTATAAAATGAAATATTCGCGAGCCTCGAAGTGGGTTTTAGTATTTATGGCATTTATTTTTTTTATACCGTTCGTTGTGGGAAATGATACATTGTTTATGACTTTTGGTGATTATAGAAATATAGATAGCATTGGTTGGATTTGCTACATAGACGACATGAATAATGTAAAAGCTGCAGAAATCGCAAGATTTGCATTATCAATTAATTTTTTTTCTTGGATTGGATTAATTGTCTATATTACGACAATGGTATCTGCAGAATTTCATCAAGGAACAATAAGAGCTTCTGTCGTATATGGGATAAATCGAACCAAATTATTTTTAAGTAAATTACTGGTGATAAATGTTCACTTTTTTATTCTCTATTATATTGTGGAAACTGCATTAGGCTTAGGATTAGCATGGAAGTATGGTTTTCATTATAAAGGTGAGGAATTTTTGATTTTTATCGGAATGGTTACCTTAAATATGATAGCTATGATTGGAATGGAAGCTGTGGCGGTTTTGATTACGGTTTTAGTAAAGAATACAGGAATTGTGGCAGCTTTATCATGTGTATATTTCTTTGCAGGTGCGATTACTTATCCTATGGTATATGAGAATTTTCAAAATCAATCAGTGCTTCTTAAAGCATTTTGTGTTATGAACCCGACCACTTATATGTATAATATTTGTGGATATCGGATGACAAATGGGATTGTTGTTGGAACTATTATGTATGGTATGGGTGCGTGCCTGGTGGGGATAGTTTTAATGCATTTTGCATTGAAACGTCAAGAACTTTAATTTGTGTTTCAAGTAGCTCTTACTACTTTGAAATAAATAAATATTTTACAGGAGGATATTGCAATGAAGTGGATTAACAAAGCATCAGAGGACAAAAGTACAAGAATCTGCTGGGTTTACAATGATAAAGGTTGTGGATCTAAAAAGGCTACATGTGTAATTCGTTACTAAAGATATTTGTAGTCAGTAAAGGAAAATGTGCTCAGCAATATGCTGGGCACATTTTCATTATTGCAAAGAACACTGTGAAAACAAGAGATTAAGAAAAGAGGATATAATAATGAAATTATCAAGATACAATATAGAGAAAAAAGAAGATAAAAGTTGTTTGATTTACAATACGGTCACATCTGCAATACTGGAATTAGATACTGATTATGAAAAATCATATTATGAAATGAAAGAAGGGAAAAAATGTTCAAAGCCTGATTTAGAGTCAGCATTATTAGAGGGTGGTATGCTAGTTGAAGATGATAAAGATGAATTTGCAGAATTGCTTATAAGAAATAAAATAGAAAGGTTTGCGGATTCAAATCTTACATTAACTATTGCCCCAACTATGGCATGTAATTTTTGTTGTCCCTATTGCTATGAAAAAGGGAGAGAATATATTACTATGTCTGAGACTGTTCAGGATCAATTAACATCGCAGCTCAAAGAAAAATATCAGCATATACATGAATTAACGGTATCTTGGTATGGAGGGGAGCCATTATTGGCAATTGAAACTATTGAAAAATTAACCAAAAAGATAAAGTCTGTTTTGCCACTTGGTTGCAAATATAATGCGGATATGGTCACAAATGGTTATAAATTGACTAGAAGAGTAGCTGAAAAATTAAAAGACATGGACATCCACTATATTCAAGTTACTTTAGATGGTTCAAAACAAGCCCATGATAGTAGAAGGATTCTCCATAATCATCAGCCTACCTTCGAACATATATTGGACAATATAAGAGAATGTGCGGATATTTTGAATATTTCGATAAGAATTAATGTTGACAAGACAAATATAAACGAAGCAACAGAAATATTTGATTGGCTAGAAAGATATGGTTTAAAAGGTAGAGTTGGTTATTATTTAGCACCAGTAGATGATATTAATGGAGTATGTAATAATCATATATGTATGGAACGACCACAGTACGCAAAAGAAGAGATTGCGTTTTATAAAGAAGGGATTAAGAGAGGCTTTATGTACCAAGGTGTTAAGCCGAGCAATTATGGTGTATGTGGAGCAATTAGCTTAAATTCATTTGTGATAGGTCCAGATGGAGCGTTGTATAAATGTTGGAATGATATTGGATATAGTGAACGAAGTATCGGTAATTTGGAAAAAGGAATCAAACTTACAAATAAATTTGTAGAATGGCTTTCCTATGATGTCGTAAAGGATCAAGAATGTAAAGATTGTTCATTTTTTCCAGTATGTTATGGTGGGTGTGCTGCTTATAAAAATAAGATTTGTTCTTCAGTAAAATGGAATGCAGAAGAGATGTTGGAGCTGATGAAAGAAATGGCTCAATGAAATAGCAGGGAGAATTGGAATGATAAAATTTTGCAGTAAATATGTTTTTCAATATAAAATAGAATATGGGATATATTTTTTGTTGGGTATTATACTGTGCGGGTTAAATACATTTATACCGGCTGCTATGGGACAATTTATTAATATGTTTAATGTGGAAACAACATATTCAGCAATGTTAAAATTCATATTTTTATTACTGTTATTGTATGTTGGTAAGGAAATTGTCTGCTATGTCAATAAAATACTTTATATAAGGATACAGACTAATGCAGCATTTTCATTAAATTTCGAAATTGTAAATCATTTAAAAAAAGTTTCGCCACTCGTAATTGGCAGAACTGATTTATCGTACTTATCTCAAAGGATAAACAATGATGCGAATGATGTACTTATTTTTTTCATCAGCTCCTTGACTGAATTGATATTTTCAGTTTTTTCAGCGGGTATAATCTTATTTATGATTTGGAAAATGGATTCGATTGCTTTTATAGTTACAATGTTTTTATTAGCACTTTATTTTTTTATATATATTGGCTTCAAAAAGCGTATTTATAATTGCAGTTATGGAATGAAAGAGGAGAAATCCAATTTCTTCTCCAGACTGCAGGAACAATTAGAAAAAATAGAGTTTATAAAAATACATAGTATGGGTTCATTTTTTTCAAATAGGTTAGTAGCATCATATCAAAAATTATATCGATCTATATTTAAACAACAAGCGACTATCCAGGCATTTGCAAATCTTGAAGGGATTGTAGGGGCAATATCTGTATGCATTTTACTTTGGATTGGAGGAAAAAAGATACTTACTGGAGATATGCAAATAGGATATTTCTATATGATTTCAGTATATTTTAATATGATTTTGGAATATGGAAAAGAAATAGTGGCATACGGTCAAGAATACCAAGAGGCTTATGTATCCTTTGAACGTATAAAATCTATTTTAGAAATTAAGGAGCAGTCTAAGGGGTGTATAAGACTTAATGAAATCAAACAAATTAGAATTCAGGATTTGAATTTTGCATATGACCAGAAAGAAACCATAAAAAGTTTTTCTACAAACTTAAAAAAGGGGAAAGTTTATGGATTGAAAGGAGAAAACGGATGTGGGAAAAGTACACTTATTAAAATTTTAATGGGTATGTATGTAGATGAATATCAAGGGAATATAATATGGAACGATACAGAAATGAGAAATTTAGATATGGATTATATAAGAGAACATGTAATCAGTGTAACAGAACAGGAGCCGACTTTAATAGCAGATACAATATATAATAATATTGCTTTATATCGAAAGCTTGATGTAAAATGTATACAGAGAGCCGTTGATTGCTTTGGTGATAGTATTTTGAAAAGAGATAATTGGGATTTGCAAATTAATGAAAAGTCAAGTAATATTTCCGGTGGAGAAAAGCAAAAAATTGCAATTATTCGCCAAGTAGTGCAAGACGGTCAGGTAATGATTTTTGATGAGCCTACCTCAGCTATGGATGAGAGTGGAAAAAAACAATTTTTACAGTTGATCGATCAAATTAAAAATCATAAAATAATTATTATTGTTTCACATGATAATGCAATCTTGAATACATGTGATGAGATTCTAATATTATAAGGAGATATGAAGTTTGCTAGTTGTCTTTTTAATAACAGGAGTGTTTATATTATTAGGCATATTATACATTTTTCATCTGAAGAGGGAAATTAGAAGAATTATAGAATGGATAGAACATAATGAGCATATCTACTCGGTCAATGTATTTGATAAAGATATTGAGAACCTTGCACTTAGTATCAACAAGCGAATTAAAGAAGATGAACGAAAAGAACATCAGCTAAAAAAACAGGATAAAAATTTTAAAAAGATGGTAGCAAATTTATCACACGATTTACGTACTCCATTAACTGTTATTATTGGTTACTTGCAGTTAATTAGATTAGAAAAAAATGTGAATGAACCTGTTAATAGCTATATAGAACATATTGAAAAAAAGGCGGATTATTTAAAAAAATTAGTAGACGATTTATATTTATTGTTTTGGAGTGAAGCAATAGAGAGCGAAGTTGATATGAAATCAGTCAATATTACAGAGGTAGTCACTTCTTTGTTAAAGGAATATATTCAAAATTCAAAACGTGCCTCAGAACAATTAGATATTAGACTGCCACATGGAAACATTTGGATACTTGCTCAAGAGAAAATATTAATTAGAATTTTATGTAATTTAATAGATAATGCTTTAAAGTATAGTACTGGTGATATAATGTTTTACATGTGGGGAGAATCCGAGTATTGTCATATACAAATAAGCAATCCTTCTGATTATATTAGTGATGAAGAATTAAAATCTATATTTGATTTGTTTTACACAAAAGATGAAGCAAGGACAAAAAGCAGTGGTATCGGATTGTATGCTACTAGAAAGCTAGTAATACAAATAAGTGGTGATATTCAAGTGAATTATGAAGCGGGAATTTTCACTGTCAGTATAAAGTTGCCCTTAATATGAAAAAATTGGTCACAGTAGAAAAATAAAAGATATGGTTACTGCATTTTGAAACCCTGAAAGTGAAAGCACTGTCCATTTTTTGAAGAGTCTTCTGGAATACAATAGATTATTATTCCCTGCGATTGCTGTTATGCTGTCATCCTTGAGACAGAATACGTGGTAGTTCGGAGTGGTTTTTGTCATTTCACTGGGACGGCAGAAGGAAAACTTATAAAGCATAATAGAAGTGGGTATGTGAAAGTGGCATATCCACTTCTATTGTATTTAGAGAAGAAATCTAAGAGTTCTTCGGGGAAACATCTTCATTTAGGGATAATTCCTCATACGCAAGTAAATCCGGAGTAACCTTTTCTTCACCCGAAAGGTTTGCTACATTCCGGAAATATAGGCGATAATAATGTCCAGATAAAAGGCGGATATTTTTATCGAATGTAAAGTGATATTCTTTCTGGTCAGTGGATCGGAAAATAATTTTCTGTTTCTTGGTAAGTGGGCTGACTTCACGTTTTGTACAGGTTCCAGTTAATTCGGTATAGTCATGCATCTTGATGGTATGTAGCAGACTCACAATTCGTATGGCAGTTCCAACACCGATGCAAAGACTCATAAGGAGAAATATCTGGTCGTCTGTTGTAAATCCGTAAATACATCCAAATAGGACACAGAAAAAGCCGATTGCCCCATGGACAATCAGCTTATTAAGAAATGGTTTTGGCATAATTTGCTCCTTTCTATAGTTTTTCAAATGCAATCTGTTTATTGAGGTACAAATTACTGATGGCTTCCAGTACAGGATAACCGGCATGGGTGAATTGGATATCCTGTGCCAGGGTACGGAATGTTGCATCCGAGGTTTCATAGAGCTGCGTCAAAAGTTGCTCTGTATTTTGTGGATGGATGCCCTGTTCTACACAGGTTACAAGCTCTGCCGTAGAAATCTGTACTTTTTTTGCTATTTGGAGTACCGTGTCCTCTATAGCAGTCCGTGTCGGCTTTTTTAGATAATGGATTAGTTCTTTCGTGTGCAGTTTTTTCTTCATGCAGAGATAGATACAGGTAAAAAGCCGCACCGAAAAACTGTCCTGCAATGGGCTGATATAAAGTTCTCCTAAGAGGCGGTACAGGGCATCCACACCAGTTAAACCATCCCCTTTTACAATTAGTCCCCGGAGCTGCAGGCGATTCAGGTAAGGTTCAATGGGGATATTTTCTGAACGGTGATGTTTTTTCAAGCGTTCAGAAAAAGCAGACTGCAATTCATGGATCTGTCGGATTTGAAATGCAAGGCTACTCCACAGAAAGAATTCTTCTTCTGTCAGTCCGTATTCCTGCCGGTTATTGATAACAGTCGGTGTTTTATGTTCCTTTATGGAATCCTGGAATCGTAGGATTCCGACTGCAGTATAAAGTGTCAGCATAATCGTTCTCCCTTCAAGATAAAAGAGTATATAATTTGGTATCCTGCTGTAAGTATTTCCGGGCTTTGCTTTGCCATGCCCGGACATGATTCATTGGGACACCATAATGTTTGGAAATTTCTTGGTTGGTATATCCTTTTTGCTGCAGGAGCAGGGCATGTATTCCTTTTCTTAGTGTATTGCAGCTTCTCGCTTCTAAGGACTGCAGGTGCTTATAAATGGGTTCCTGGTTCATACATTGTTCCTGCCATAGTTCGGTTTTTTGGTCTACAAGCAGGGGTTCCATGTCAAATTCGGAAGATGCATACATGGAACAGGTGTATTTTCGTTCTTTTTGCAGTTTTCTCCAATAACTGTAAATGGCATTTCGTATGGCAACTCTGGCGTAAACTGCAAAGGGACGGGTGTTGTCATAGTTCATGGCGGCTTTGCATAAAGCTAAGTTTCCGGCTTGCAGAAGGTCTTGCTGCTCATCGTATGAGACATAAGCACAACGAGTAGTCAATTTTTTTACCATTTCAGGTACCAAATATAAGTACTCCTCTGTCAATCGGCGTTCATCATCTGTCATCGGGATGATCATACATATCCCCCCTTTCAACCAATGGCCCTGAGAGGGATATGGTTATTCTCCAGAATCTTCATGGATTCCAGAATTAGTTGATCACACATATAAGTGCTAAATTCTCCGATGTGTGCTTCCTTGGCAGTCAGACAGAATTTATCAGCAATCCAGCGGTAAGCCTCCGATTTCGTAAAGATGTGGTTTAGCCATATCTGGTCAAACACCCGGTGTGCTTGGATCCTTTTTTGCCGAAGCTCTTTGTTTGCCAGTTTTCCTTTGGCATTGGTAGTGCCAGGATGAACTCCTACATAAGAATTACACTGTGGGAAGTGACTGCACACATAGAGTTTTCCATCTTTCGCTTTATTTCCATATACATAGGACGCATCCCTTAAAATTGCGATGCTGCCGCAGTATGGGCAGCGGATTTGTTTCTGTTTCATAAAGATTCACCTCGCTTACGTGTTTTATACGTATATTGTAAGAAAGCAGGTGATGAATTCCCATAGGATGGGCATAGAAACTACTCCCAGATTCGGACTAAATGGCACAAAATGGCAGAAAATCTAAGAATAGAACAGTGCCTTGATAAGCGGAAAGAAACCGCTGTCTGCAAAACGTGAGTAATTTACTGGTGTAAAGATGAACCCTGCACAGAAAATCCGGATGACATAAACAGAAATCAGAGCTATACATAGCCGATACAGATTTCTGGTGCGTCTGCTCCAGGGCTTTCTCGGACGAAACTTCAGGTACAGGATTAAAAGTGCAGGAATAAAAATTAAGTTCGTAAATATTGTATCGATTCCTTGAATCATAGCAGTGAAATTCAACATAAAATCGCCTCCTTTCTTATCCTGTACGCAGAAAGTACCAAAAGTGCAACCTTTTACCAGTAATAATGGGATGCTTCCTGATGCCGCAGTAAAGCAAAACAAGGACATGGCTTATCGGTCAATGCTTCTTTTGCAAAGTAGAGTCCATATAAGGACTGAAACTGTTCCAGTGTTATGGCGGACAGGCATTCCGTTGGTTCCGGTATGCGGGAGAAGAGCATACGGGCATCTGCCATGGGCAGGATACAAGGACTGCCGTTTTCATCTGGATGATATAAGAAGTGTGGGCCATTACAATAACCTGGGGTTTTACAGGAAACGCAGCGAACATAAATACAGGAATGCCAATTTCCATCACAAATATCTAAAAAATGCCGGATGTGCTTGGCATCGGCATTACAACGAGATTGTTCCATATTCATCACCTTTATAGCAGGCAGCCGTAAGAAGCTGCCTGTGAGCATATTTATTGATAGTTACTTATCTTTTTTTCGCTTACGGATATATAAAATACCAAATCCGGCAGCAAAGAGGAGTGCGGCACCTGCCAGTAAAAGATAAGGAAGAATGGTTGTTTCATCTCCAGTCTTGACTGGTTTGGAAGGTTCCGGTGTGTCTTTTGGAACTTCCGTAAGTTTTATCGTCTGTCCTTTATCGTCCAGATCCTCATGGGAAGCAATTTCAAGTGCTGTTTCTCCTTCAAGGGAAAAAAGTTTTTCAAAAACGACTACATCATGACCAGCCAATGTGCTTCCATCAAAAGTGAAGATGACTTCGACAGAACCATTGGAATCCTTTGGTGTAAATTCTGTTTCTGACGTGACAGGTTTTCCATCAATCAGAACTTCCTTTTGGGTTGTTTTGTCCATCAGTGTGCCGACCAGTTTGTATGGAGTATCCGGAATCAGATTTTGGTAGGATACGGTGTCAATGATGGTTACTTCTTTCGTAGCAACGGCTTCCTGATCCCCATCCGCTTTGTCCTTCGCAGTAGTTCCAATTCCTGGGAAGTAGATAGACTGTTCATGGTCTTCTATATCGGCGTGAACAGCAATCTCTTTTTCCTGATACGTTAAAGACTCAAAGACAACAATTGTTTTGCCGGACAGGATGCTGCCATCAAATGTAAAGGTAAGTTCAATACTGCCAGAGGCATCTTCAGGAGTAAAGGTCGTAGTGGCAGTAATCGGTTTACCATCTGCCTGAAGAGGCTCTTTTGTCTCTTTGTCCATCAAGGTACCGGTAAGTGCATACTCTTTTCCTGGAATTAGGTTACTATATTTAACCGTGTCAACGATGGTAATCTCTTTATCGGTTTTGGTAAAATGATCTCCGTCTGCTTTATCTTTTGCAGTAGTAGCGATTTCTGGGAAGTAGATGGTCTGCCCATTATCTTCAAGATCTGCGTGTGTTGCAAATTCTTTGCCGTCATAAGTAGCAGATTCAAAAACAACTACGGTTTTTCCGGCAAGGGAGGTCCCATCAAAAGAAAAAATCACATCTACCGTTCCAGAGGATTCTTTAGGAGTAAATGTGGTTTCGGCAGTAACCTCTTTCTTATCTATTTCGACAGGTTTTCCGGTTTCTTTATCCATAAGGGTTCCAGTCATAACATATTCTTCGCCGGGCAGAAGATTTTTGTAAGCTACCGTATCTACAAGGGTAACTTCTTTATCTGCTTGGGAAAGATTCATATCTGTTTCCTTATCTTTTGCAGTGGTCCCGATTTCTGGGAAATAGATAGTCTGATCCTGATCTGTAATGTCCGCATGAACAGCCAGTTTTAAATCCTCCTGGTACAGTTCCTCAAATACTACGATTGTTTTGCCCTTCAGAGAAGAGGCATTGAACGTAAAGGTCACTTTTGCAGAACCAGAAGATTTTTTTGGTTTGAAGGTGGTTTCTGCTGTGACAGGTTTTCCATCTATTTCAATTGGCTTTCCGGATTCCTGATCCATCAGTGTACCGATGAGCTTATAAGACTGTCCCTTCTTTAAGCCTTCGTATTCTACGGTATCAACCAGAGTGATTTTTTCTTCTGGTTTGGCAAAGTGGGAGTTGCTGTCTTTGTCAAGGGCAGTAGTTCCAATGGTAATCTGATCATCCGTTAAAGTTCCCATATCCACGACTACGTGATTTTTGTATACAGAGACCTCAATTTTTAAGAGGTTCATACCTTCATTGGAATCGCAGCGTTGTTCTTCCAAAATATAGGTATCATAAATCAGGGCTCCTTTGGCATCATCAGGTTTAGAAGCGCCAAACCAGATTCCGTCTTCAGAAGTTTCCCCACGATTGGTATTTGTAGTGTGCTTATTCCATTCTGAGGAAGTACTGGCATAGCCATTTTTGTCTGTTACAATGGTATGACTTTCTCCTGTAGTTTTGGAGGTAATGGAAAATGGGACATTTGCCAGCCGGTTTAAATCTCCGTCAGAGACCTTTACGAATTCTAAATCGCCACGGATTACCTGATTGGAAATCGCTGTTTCTTTTGCAGTTAAATCCAAAATTTTCCCATTTTCTGTGATATGAAACTCCTGAGAGAGTTTGCCCTCGTTCAAATAACCTTCCGGTGCTTTTGTCTCATCAACCCGGTAATGACCATAAGGGAGCGTATCTTTTTTGGTGGAAGCAAGCCCCTTTTCATCTGTCTTCAAAGTGAGAACTACTTGATCTTTTTCGTAAAGGGTTCCATCCACAAGAACAGGATTTGGACCAAGATTGGTGATTGTAAATTCTGCATCCTTTAAAGAAGCATTTCCCTGTGGTTTGGCTTCTCCTGTTTCCAGATCCCGTTTTTGGATTTTGACACCGCCACGGATAATCTGGTTAGAAACAGAAGTCTCTTCTGTTGTTAAATCTACGATTTCTCCATTTTGGGTGATGTCAAATTCAAGAGCCTTTGCACCATCGGTTAGGTATCCGGAAGGCGCTTTGGTTTCTTCTATCCGGTAATGTCCAAGGGGCAGGGCATCAGCGGCACTTGCAGCAATACCATGTGTATCCGATTTGATTGTAAGCACTGCCTGACCATTTTCATAGAGCTTTCCACCTACCCATACTGGCTGTTTGTTCAGAGTGGTAATGGTAAATTCGGCATCTGCAAGAGATGCGGTTCCTTGTGCTTGTGTTCCCTGAGTTTCCAGATCCCGCTTCTGAATTTTGACGCCGCCTCGGAAGACCTGTTCTTCGACAGAAGAAGCGTTATAAATAGAGATAGTTTCTTCCGTACCGGTACTGGTGATTTGCTGCACGAAAACAGATTCGTTTGGAAGATAGCCGGCAGGGGCTTTGGTTTCCTGTACGGTTACTGTACCCAGTGGGAAGCAGACGGTCTTTCCATCACTGGCATAGAAAAATTCATCCCCGGATACCAAATAATCTTTTGTAAAATGGATTTCTCCAGAGGCATCTGTTTTCAATATCCAGGTGCGAACCGGTTTCTTACCATTTGCTCCGGGATCGGTAGCTGACTGCTCTGTATAGAATTTTATTGTAAATTCGGCATTGGCGAGAGAGCCGGTTCCCTGTGCAGAATTTTGCTGTGTGTCAGCATCCAGCTTTTTAAGGAGCAGTTTTACGGGATTATTTTGAGGAATATCCTTTACTTTTACGGTAGATGTTCCTTCTGCTTTTACCGTAACATTATGGGCGGAAGTATCTATAGCAAATCCTTCTGGGGCACTGATTTCTTTGACGGTGTAACTTCCTTCAGCCAGTTCTTTGGATTTTGCATATCCTTTTTTATCGGTAACAAGAGTTTCTACCAGTTCTTCCCCTTTGTAGATTCCGTATTTGGCTCCTTCTAAAGAGTAATTGCCATTTTTATCGGAAATATCGGTATTGGCAGAGGATTTCTGCAGTTCGATAAAGCCGTTTGGAACCTGATACCAGCTTCCTGCAAAAGTTTGGGAAGCATTGCCAGGAACGATAAAAGCACGGAAGGATTCTGGTGGGGCAGGAAGCCCTTCAATGGCGTTGGCAACTTCCAATGCTTTGTCAATATAATTTTGAGGTGCGCCATGGAAGGCACCGGTGTCCCCGTTATTTCCAGCGTGGATATAGGAAACGACCAGATGACCAATGACATAAGAGTTGTCATCGGACCATCCTTGGAAATATTGATCTTTTATGAGCTTTTCGTAGCCGTATCCACCATTGACATAGTAGAGTGCTTTTCTAAGCGGGGAATCCTTTCCTAAAAGATTATAAGGATATTGTCCGGAAGCAGGTGTTTTCTTTAATGGTTCAACGCAATAAGCTGTATTATTACCATCAAAACTCATGCGGGAAGTATAATAGTCCCCGTATGGAATTTTGGCTCCTGCCTTATAATCAATGGTTCCATCTGCAGCATAAGCGGTATGGGCATTGAAAAAGAGTGTGCTAAGAAACATCGTGACACAAAGAAAAAGGGCGGTTAGCCGGATATGAGGTTGTTTTGCTGGTTTTAACATAAATCTCCTCCTTTGTTAAAAAGAAAAGCAGCCATATTCGGGCTGCAGGTAACATTAACCGACTTTTTTATCCTGGCGTTTCAAGATTTCCAGGAGTTCCTGCCGGTCTGTGGTAATTAATTCTTTTTCCAGGTTGGAAGCTTTAAATTCCACAGTGATATTATTGTTGTTTGTTGAAATCAGTCCGTTTCCACGTTGGAAATGGGTGATATTCATAACTTCGGTTTCGGAAAGACGAAGAATGGTTTTTACACGTTGTGCCTCTTCATCTTCCATGTTAAGAATAATTTTGGTTTTACAGTTATTGATAATGCCTTTTCCATATTTTCCGTCATCAAGAGCAAAAAAGTCATTGAGGTCCTGGGTTGCAAAAATACCGGCACCAGAGTATGCTCGGATAATCTTGGCAATCTCCAAAACAAATTCAGCGGCCAGGCGGTTACTGGAAGCACCGATGAGCTGCCATACTTCATCTACGAAAATAGCTTTTTCTTCGGTACGGTTTTCTTTGGCTTTATCCCATACATAGTCCAGAGCAACAAACATCCCCACCGTTAAGAGATCACTGGAACCGGTCAGCTCTGAGATGTCCAAAACAGTATATTTATTGGTCAGGTCTACATTGGTCTGCTGGTTAAAAGAGGAAGCAGAGCCATGGACAAGACGGTTCAGGATGTGAGCCAACCGTTTGGTATCTTCGGTTTCCATCAAAACATCATATACATCTCCAAGAATTGGCATCGCTTTATAATGATCCGGGTGTTTGGGATCAATGAGGGATTCATTCTTATGGGTGATTCCCTTTCTTGCATAGGTTTTAATCAGTGCTTCGTCCAAAAGCTGTTTTTCCTCATGGCTCATATCTGGAATGAGCAGAGAAAAGAAAACGTGCAGACGTTGAATCTTACTGGCTAAGGCAGATGCGTCTAAAGTTGGACCGTCCAGCAGCTCATTGACAGAGTTATCTACTTTTCGGATTTCCATGACATTGATGCAGTTTTGGCTGGCAGGAGAAATCTGGATAAAGGTTCCTCCTACATTTCTGGCAGCCCGATAAAACTCATGACCTTTTAACGGTGCGATGATAAATACCTGGATTCCTTTACGCCGCATACGAAGTGCCATAGTCTGCATGGTAAAGGTTTTTCCGGATCCAGAAGTGCCAAGAATCGCAATATTGGAGTTTTTATATTGTTTGGAGTCAAAAATATCAGCAATCACTAAAGAGTTGTTATGCTTATTTACTCCAAATAGGATGCCGTTGTCATCGCAAATGCTGTAGCTGACGAAAGGATAGCAACTGGCAGCTCCGGTGGTTAAGACATTTCGTTTTGAGAGTTCATAGAGCTTCTTATCCAGGTTTACAAGAGGAAGGGAAGATAAAAATCCCTGTTCTTGCAGGAAGTAACAAGACCGCAGATCCATATCCTGTGAGATGAGAAGTTTTTTCATCTCCTGAATCCGCCATTGCAATTCTTCCAGATCACCTGCCGTAATCGTAATCAAAAGATTCATGTAATAGAAATCTTCATTATTAGCAAGTCCCTGTTTGAGGAAATAGCCGGAACGGATGGCAGAATCCAGATCATCAAAATCCGCATTGGTATCAGAGGCATCTTTGATCTTTGAACGGTTGATCCGGATTTGCTGTCCAAGACGTTGCTGGATCTTATCTTTGGGCTGTTTATGCAGAAAAAAGTCAATGTCAATTCCTTCGCCAGCATTGATAAGCAGGGACAGCCAACCTGGCATTACTTTTGCTTTGTAACCATCGCACGGCACCAGCAGGTAAGAATGGTAGATGCCATTTACCAGCACATAGTTGCTGTGCTTAAAGTCCAAAGACCCTGGTGCAATGAATTCATTGATATGGATGTTATCCACTTCCTGCTCACGGCCAGATTCCATATAGCGAGTAAGTACCTGGTTAATCCGTTTTGGCAAAGGTGTTTCGGTACATTTGGTACGGTTCAGTAAAGTGTAGAGTACATCGGTTGTAAACTCATCTTCATTGTCATGAACCAGCACATCGTTGCCGCATTGATATAGAAAGGTTTTTGCGGTCTGTGCAGCAGTTTCCAAAGCTGCCAGGATTTCCTTTTCCTCCACCTTCCGATTCACATTGAAAGGTTCGTATTCAAAGATTAGGAAAAAACGTCTGGAAACCGCTTCTCTGGAACTTAGCTGCCGGACAAATTGGATATAGTCTTTTTGTAACTGCCGGCAGTTAGGATCTGATTCCCGTTCCATTTCCAAACGGGACTGTTCCAGATGTTTGTTGATATCCGCTTTTTTGGAGATCATCTTAATCTGCAGTTTCACAGGGCTGATTTTTAGGTAGGAGATGAAACTGAAGATGATCCCCTGTTGTTCCCTGGCACTGCGTAAGAGGAAATTGATTGGTTCAATCTCCAGGATTTTTACATAACGATGGTCTGTCGTGTAGATAACACCATTGGCAATCTTATCAATAGGAAGATAATCTTCCAAGGTGATTTCTTTTCGCTTTTTCTTTTTGCTTTTCCCGGAAGCAGGAGGCTGGTTGGAAGCTTTATTCGCAGTTCTTTCTTTTTTTCGTTCCTCCGAAAGTTGCTGCTTTATCTGTTGTTTTTCAAGTTTTGCCTGCCTTTTCGCACTTTTACGTGCAGCGGTTTGTTCTTTTTTTAATTGTCGGGACTCATATTTAAGAATCCGGATGTCTTCACGAGCCTGTTTGCGTATTCCACGTTTTGTAGAAGTATCAAACTGTCGGCGTTCTTTTTTTTTAACAGCAGGGGATTCTTTTGCCTTCTCTTCAGAAGACATCTGAGAGCAGTTCTCTTCAGAAGAAGATTCTGCAGGTTGTTTTGGATGCCGTTTGCGTTTCTTGGTTTTTGGTTCTTTGTTGCGGGGCTTTTTTATCCGGTACTTTTTTTTCGGCTCCGGATGTACATCCATACGGTAAATAACCCGGCGGTTTTTCAGAAAACGCAGAGCGTTCATTAAAAACGCAGTAATGCTCTCCCCACCGATTCCAATTAAAGAAATCATAGCTGCAGGAAGAGCAGTCATACAGAGAATAATAATTCTGACAGTCAGTGTCAGAGGCAGATTGATAACAGGAATGGTGATCAGGATTGCCAGGATACCGCCTTCGATGGCATTACGGATTTTAAACATTCCGCCCATAAAGGTCCCTTTTTCTATAAAATTGCGAGGGATGAAGACAGGATGTTGTTCTTCAGTATTGTTCATGGCTGCACCTCCTTTGGTTCTTCCATGGAAGGAGTTTCAGGAACTTCTGTGACAGGGGCAGCTTTTTCCGAATTCACGGAGGTATCGTCACAACCTCCTTCTTGCAACTGTTCAATTTCCTCTGTTGTGATGGAAGGAAGTTTGTCATCTGTCGGACGTTCATAGATGATTTCTTTTCCAGAATCAGGGGTACGTTCCTCACCGAAAAAGAATCTTCCAGTAGAGGAAGTGTAGTACACAGGAAGAACGGACTTATCCGGAAGCTGGAACAAAAAATTAATATCAGAAGCATTGGGATAGGTAGTATCATCAGCAAGGAAACGGATGGAAGTTAGAGACATCTGTTTTACGTTTTTAAGATAGGAGGTCAGTTCTTCCTGAAAAAGTTTCACCTGTTCCTTGGAGAAAAAGTCTTCCAAAGCTTCAAAGTCCTGAAAGCTTATGGATTCGTTATTTTCTGCTTGTTCTGTCCCGGTATTTTCATTATTATCGTGTTGAGTATTTTCTGTCTCGGATTTTTTGTTTCCTTTTTGGGATTTCCAGATGGAGGGAAAGACAAATCCGATGATAATTAAAAAGGCCATCATAAAGATAGCCAGAATTGCTTTTTTTCTGTTCATAAGTGTCTCCTTTATTTTTTAGCGAAGATCCAATAGGCATTTGCGGTTGCATGCACTTCCGTCATCATATCGAATTCACGGTTGATGTAGTTTTTGGAGGAACTGTCATTGGGATCATTGACTAATACTTTACCTCCAGCCGTTACACCACGAAGGACAATAAAATGTCCGCCACTGGTAAAAAGCCCAGCTCTTTGGGAACTGATGACCGGATGACCTTCAGATAAAGCCTGAAGTACCTGGTTGGGATCACTGGTCTGTGTGACAGCCCCACACCCAAAATGATCGGACGCTGCCTGGAAATAAGACCAGTAAGTGCCGACTCCTGGTTTGTAATAGGAATTTCCGCACCAGGATATTGCATCAATAGGTGTAATGGTAGTGCCTGTAAGATAACTGGCAATCATGGCAAAACTGGTAGGTCCACAACCGCTGGATGCAATCGAACCGCCGCCATAGGGGATATTTCCATAGTCTGTCTGGAGATAGTGTGGAATCTGCATGCCGTTTGCGGGATAGCTGCCGCCACTGGCAGTAATTTGGTAATACCGAAGGACATGATCCACATATTCTTTATCACCATACCGGTCATAAGGCCAGCTTGGTCTTGCACACATCATATCAGAGTAGGCAATCGCATTTTCTTTGGTATAACCACCGTCACGCTCCATTGCCCAGTCAATGTATGCAGAACCGTAGTTGTAACCCTGAAGAGCCAGTTTAATCCGGTCTAAGTCCGTAGGTCCGGTACAGCCGGCTTTGTCGAGGGCATATTTTAATTCCTGTACTCCACATTCAATGGAGTATTCCGGATCTGTAATCCCATTTGGCACATGGGGATAGCGGGTATTAAATCCACCTTCCGCTGCCTGCATAACATCCGGCCCCCGTCCGCCAGATTCCTGCATCATGACTGCCAGGATTAAATCCACATAATCACTCATACCATATTTCGCAGCGGCTCTTTCTACAGCAGGGCGGTAGGACAATACCTCATCGCTAAGATTGATAGCAGCTACTATGCCGGAAGAAGCAGTACCAAAGAAAGCAGTCAGGTTTTCGGCATAGTTTTTGGCAAGTTCTTTCTGCTTGTCTGTAAGATGGAATACATGGTCTGCAAAATAGGAATCCCCAGCATAAACAACGGTATAGGTGTGTTTCGTAAAAGTAACCGTCTGTGTTTGTGCCTGTCCCTGTTCTGTGCCGGCTTCTCCTTCTGCACCGCCATCAACGGTAACTTCCATGGTAACTGTTTCGGTTGCTACATCATAAGAAAAAAGTCCTTCTTTGTTTTCACGGATGAGTTTCTTTAATTGGTTTAGGTTGATGTTTTTATAGTCATCCTGGCTGGCACAAAATTGTGAAATCAGCAGATTGGCATTGACGGAGATGCTGTATGTATAGGGATCATTGATGGATGCAGTATCTCCCTGTGGAAGACGGGAAATTGCTGCATGGATCTCTGCCAGAATGTCTTCATGGCTTTCTTCTAACACTTCAACGATGGCATCACGGGAAGCACGGATATTTTCACTGATCATAGAGTTGCTGTTTAGCACATCGCTTTGTTCGGTCAGACTTCCAAAGATCAGACCAGGGAGCATCACAATAAATAAAACCGGAAGCAGCAGTATGGAGAGAATAACAAGGAGAATTTTAGCGAACTGATTCCGGTTGGCTATGACTGCTCCAATCGCTGCTGAAAAAGGCCCGCCAAGGGCTGCACCATATCCTGCTTTGGAGAAAGTGGCTGCTGTTTTTAAGGACTTTAGGTGAGAAATGGTACTGGAGCCTACATCCATTGCTTCGTCAAGTCCAGAGCGTTCTGTATCCATCACTAAATCCGATCCTTTCTTGGAGGAGTAGGAGGAAGCTTTTGGACAATGGATTCGTTGTAGGCTATCTTTCCATCGCCAGCATCATAAGGAATTTTGGATACCGTATTTTCAGCATACTGTTTGTACCAGGTAGCTCCGTCTACAGATTGAACAGTTTCATAGGTTCCCTGGGTAGGAGCCGTATATTGATCGGCATGGTACATGGCAAATTCCCGGCTGTCTCCATTGGAACCGGACTCAACTCCTGTTATCCTGCCGCCGCCAATTTCAACATTGGTATAGGAATGGTCTGTTTTATCTTCATTTTGAATTCCCATGTAGGATTGAAATGCAGAAACAGCTCCATCACCTTTGATCGAGCCAACTTGACCATAGTTTCCTTGAGCAATATTGCTGATAACGTTATTGGCAAAATCTCCGCCCTTTTCAAGGGAAGACTGATAGAGGGCATTTCCGATGCTTGGTCCTTCGGTATATCCGGTGGCTGCATTTACCGCAGAACGCTCTGTCTGCCTTCCAACGGCTCCGGCTAATCCTCCGGAAAGGAAAGAACTTTGTACTGCAGCACTTCCGGGAGAGGAAGAATGGGAACTACTATGGCTTCCACCTCCATGCCCTCGAAAGGAACTTGCAAGACCTCTTCCGGCGATTAAAAGTTCAGCCATCATATTTCCACCAGTATTTCCAACATTGACTCCCAGACTTGCCATAAAGCTGTCAATCTTTTGAGAAACCTTCAAAAAAGCAATGGCACACAGAAACCAGATAAAGACATTACCGGTGACCGTTTCTTTTCCCTGTGCATCTACAGCTTGCTGTACCTCTGCTTCTGTAAGTTCAGCGGCAAAGACCGGCATGGAAGTTACAAGAATCAGACAAGAAATCAATAGCAGGCTGCAGAGTAGTGTTTTCTTATGTTTCATAATCTCCTCCTTCCTAGAGTGATAAAGGGTTTGCAAGGAATGTTCCGACCATGGAAGTAAACAGCCGTAAACACCAGGCGTTCATTAAAAGCAAAAAGAACTGTCCGCCGAGCATACGGCACCAGCTCTTAAAAACATTTCCGGTAGCCTGGGAAGCACCCGTGGAAAACGCAACAGGTGCGGTGTAGACCAGAACTCCAAGCAGTATATAACGTTCCGCAGCTTCAAAAAGCAGCTTGATGTAATTCCAGGCAAGGATCAGTACCAGTATGAGGGCAACAATGGCAACAGCACCGTTGGCACATACCCCCAGGATTACTGTGATCACAGAGTTGAATTTGGCAAATTCCAGTGGTGGAAGATCTTCAGTCAGAATCCAGCTATACGGGGTTCCTGCAATATTCAATAGAAGATCCACGATGTCTTTGGAATAAAATGTCAGGAAAAGGAACATAAATGTCCGCAGTGATAATTTGATTGGATCTTCAGCATCAATTCCTGTCCCCATAAAATAATTCTTAAAAAGCTGCCAAACCCAGTTTAAAAGGATAAGTCCGATAGCCAGTGCCAGAAAAATCTGGTACATTGTTTCCGCTGCTGGAAAATACCGGAGAAAAGTATCCATGGAACATCCCAGTGCCCCCAGAACAGAAGTAGTAATTAAATCCAGAATGTTCATGACCTGTTCGGCAATCCATTCTACAATTCCGTCAAGTATTCCCATGACAGAGCCACCTCCTTATCTGCATTATCCATTCCACTGCCCGCCGGCAAAGAACGGAGTGATGTAAGCCATGATAAATCCTAGACCATTGAGAATCGCCCATGTAATGATGATTCGTTTGAGCCATGCCCTGGATTCATCCACGGTTTTTCCGGATTTGGAAAAATTCATCAAAAGCAAAGCAACCGATGCAGTTACAACAGCCGCAATGGTGGAAATCAGGATAATCTGGTTATATACGTCTTTCATGATTTCTGAAGCTTTGTCCCAGATGGTAGCAGCCATAACTGGTTGTACATTACAGGCAATCAGAGTGAAGACAAGGAAGGCAGTATAGAGATATTTTCCATAGTTCCGATGATGTTTCATGCCCGGTGGGGCTTCTTTGTGTACATGGTTTTTCAAGTAAATGAACCTCCTTCATAAAAAGAGGGCAAAGTGAGATCTTTCACTTTGCCCTGGCTTATAGTTTTCCTGCCTCATAAAAGCTTCAGTCCGGTCAATACGGAGGAACGCTTATTCCATATTTAGTTGTGATACTCCTTTCCATGCACGAAAAAACGCAGCTTGCACCAGAGAAGAGGCATTCCCTGGAAAGCTGCGTTTTCGCTACATATAATTTTGACAGTATCATTCTAACATGGGTAGATTTCCCTGTAAATCGCAGAAGTGTGCCAAGTTGGGACATAAAAATGAATAGTATGTGCCAATAAGGGCAAAAAAAATGCAATTTAAGCATAAAATATGGATTTTTGAAGTGACTTGTTTTATATAATAATTGAGATACTAGAATTTAAAATATAGTAAATAATATTATTTATTAATGAGGTGACAAATGGACTATAAAAATGAAATCTTAAAAGTGGAAAAAAAACAATTTGAGTTATATTTTTGTGATGCATATATTAAAACATTGCATCCTTCAGAAGCATCATATTATAAAAAGCATCTAATTACATGGCGAAAAGTAAAGCATCTGATTATTAAGAAAAAATTTGCTTTGCTGGAGGAAAGTGCGGCATGTGTTAATATTTATAAGGAATTCTGGAGAAATTTCTTTGATGTCGCAAAAGAGCAAAAGACACCATTAGAATATTTATTTCTTTCAACAGAAATTAATAATTGTTTAAGAAGACAAAAATTGGTTTACATAGAAGATTTACTATCTCAATATAATACTATTGATGATTTGCTTAAGATAAGAAAAATAGGAGAAAAAGCAGCAAAAGATATTATTAATAAATTAAACGAATTTACTTCAATCGATAAAAAAACAATTGATAAACAAATAATGGAAAACAATGAGGATTGTTATGTACTGTATGAGGAAAGAGACAAGCTATTACATATAGTAAAATAACCTTTCTAAATCAATTATTTTATGGAAAAATTATTTGGGATGAAACTAATTTAGAAGGAGAGAGTATGTATGTTGATTTAATAACATCATACATATATATTTATGAAATACGAAATAGAAGAATTAATACCAGTGGTTTATGAGTTATGTGGATGCTATACAGGAAAGGCGAGTACGTCAGTTACGTATGAAAAAGCACAACAGATTATGGGAAGTGTCATTTATTGTATAGAGGAATTGGAAGATAAAGATATGTTGATAGATAAAAAAATACAATTATCAGCTCAAGTAGCATATAGGATAGGGTATGAAAGAGTATTGGAAAAAGTTCAAAAAGCCAGATTACTTTATAATCGAATATCTAAATTTTTCAATTCATATGGTAATGTAATATATGAGAATACATTTAAAAGAGATATTCCTGCATTTTTCAGGTGGTATGATCCTAAATTTAATGCTCAAGATTTTCTGATATTTTTAGACTACCCTATTTTGGGCTCTTTAGAGAAATATAGAGGCGTTGACAGAATATTAAAATATTTAGAGTATATTGAGATCGAACAACAGTTTTTATCGGTTTTTTCCTGTCCGTCTGTTCAGGAGATTCATCAAAACTACTATTTCAACTATAAAGAAGAAGTGATAAATATTTGTAGACTTCCTTTAAGACATACTTTGAAATATATGGTGGGAGAAATCTATGAAGAGAATATTGAAAACGTAAATGAAAAGAAAATCATAAGTTGTTTTTCTATGCTTGTTAATAGAAAATATCAAGGAAACCAAGAAATGATGAAATATTTAAATTATGATCTGAAGGATTATATTGTTGAATTAAAACAGATTCCAAGGGAGAAATAGATGGATAACTTTTATGAGATGATAATTTGTAATCAAAAAGAGGAAATAAAGAAAATTGAAGAATGTAATCAAAAAACAGCTCTTTTTGGTGTTGCTTTGACAAAGGAAGAAATAGAGATGCTGGTAGAATCGAAACAAGAAATTCTCAAAGAAACTCAACGTTTTGAATTTGGTAGAGGGATTTTACCAGATCTACTGATGGAGTTTTGTGATTCGGAGTATATTGATCAAAATAACTATGCTGAGGTTATAAGCCAATTACAGGAAGTTTTTTATACTTATAAGAATGATATGCAGGATCAAATAACAGATATAGAACTATTAGATTTAATGCGCTATACATTTGAAAATGTTTGCTTTGGAGATATAGGTCTACTTGAAAGTTTATATTTGGATGAATATGCTAGAAAAGTACGATTAGAAGGCGGAGAAGCGTTTGAGAGAGAATCAAAAGAGGCAATTTTAAATAGAAGAGATTTTAAACAAGATGTATTTGATGAAGAATAAATATATATTTTTTCAGATTAAGAAAATAGTTGTGTGTTTCGCAGGGAGAAAAAGCGATATTTCGTTTTTTCTCCCTGATTTGATATTTAACGTATAGAGCTATTTGTACATTGATAAATTTTGCTTCAAATGGAGGAAACTCTAAACATAGAAGCGGAAATAAATATTACCTAAAGAGATAATGTGATTATTACAGTGTGGAAGAGCTATTGGTAATAAGGTTACGATAGCACATAGCCACTTGGTGAATATTCTTATGTAAATAAACTGTGATTTCGTAGTAATGGAAGCCTACTTTCCGGACACTCTGGAAACCACCTTTGATTGGCCTGACTACTATTCATAAGAAATTGTCCTAATGTCAAACCCAGAGCCATCCTCTGGTGGGCGTTAGTCGGCTTGGCTCTAGTGAGATTTCTTGTATTCTGGACAATTGTTAATAGGTTTCCTGCTTACCGGACAGCATGGACACCAAGACCGGAATATTCAACTTTGCAAGCATTGTTCTGGTAAGGAATCTAATGCAATAAAACCTTCAACCTGTACAGGCTTTTATTCTCTGCAATAGTGGTTCTCAAAGTATGGTTTGGCGATTCAAAGTCTTCTGCAATAATCAAAAGGGTTTCGGTAGTATGAACACAAGTATTTAGGAGCGTAAATATCTATTGATTGACTTGCTTGTGGTACATAAGAAATTAATTGATAACGGTAATTGGTTTTTTGTTCGCTAGGTAATATGGAATATTTATGAAATTACTTATTTAGTATACTTTGTCCAACTAGATAAAAAAACAAGCAAATTATACATAAAATATGGAAAGACACACAAATTATTTGTATGATACAACCATCAAGCTTGAGAAATAAAAATAAACGAAAGGAGAAAAAAGTATGGATAAGCTTTATTTAGAAAATTCATATGCACAGAACCCAGCATGTGTTGCATGTGCAGCGTGCGCATTAGATGGTCCTGTTCCAGATTTTGAACTGGCATTACTGTCAGGCTGGTCTGAAGAAGAAGAGTAATTGCCAGATTAAGTTATTACAGTTTTTAATTAGAATGTGAAAAAGAGCCTCTATGGAAGTAGACAAAGATACATACCTATTTCCATAGAGCTCTATTCTCTTAAATGGATATTTATAAAAATCAAAAAGTGAGGAGGCGGCATTTATGTTAGAACTTGAAAATTCATATGCACAGTCACCAGCATGTGCTTCGTGTACTTTATGCTTGTTAGATGGACCAATCCCAGATTTTGAAACAGCTGTGTTAACTGGAATTTCTGAAGAAGAAGAATAATATTTAGCTACTCTATTAATTATTTTTATCTTTATTAATGTAAAGAAAAGAAAGGATGTACATTTATGTGTTTAGAACAATATATACACATTAATCCACATGTGTTGATTTATCGTTATCCTAATGAGCAATATGTTGCTGTTATAATCAAATCGTTTGGAACTGAAACTAAAAGAAGCATTAAGGATGTGAAAACTGATGCTATCAAAATTTTGAAATTAATTAATGGTGAAACAAACATAGCAGCCTTCATCAAAATTGTGCAGGAGAAGTATGATATAGATGAAAAAAGTATTTTAAAATTTATCGAAGATAGTATTGATACAGGGATTTTATACTTAGACGATACTAGTAATAAACAGGAACTAAAGATAGTAGGAGATGGAAAACTCATTTTGCCACGTCATGCAACGGTTGAAATAACAGAATTGTGTAATCTTAAATGTGTTTATTGCTATAATGAAGCAAGTCCATATAAGGGAAGGCATATGCCTTTAAAAGATGTCAAAAAGATTTTTGAAACATTAAGTGAGAACGGTGTTACTGTACTAGAAATTTCAGGTGGTGAACCGATGATACATCCTAATATTAAAGAAATATTAGAAGAAGCTTTTAAGTATTTTAATTGGGTTGCGATTATTAGTAATGGTGTTTATTTTCCCAAAAATATTTTGCCCGTATTGAAAGATAATAGAAAAAAATTTGGTGGTATACAGATTAGTATTGATGGTTCCAACGAAGAAGTTAGTGAGAAAATGAGACAAGTAAAAAATACTTTTTCCAAAACAATGGATACAATTAAATATTTGAAGGAAAACGATTTTCTTGTCAGAGTTGTAATTGTATTAACAGAAGATAATGTGGAAGATATTGAAAATACTTGCAATTTAATGAGAAAAGAAGGAATAAAACACTTTGGAATTAGTATTTCTGAAGAATGGGGTAGAGGAAAAAATATTGAAAATGAAAGCAATATATTAGGGAAATCCTATAAGAGTTATTTTAAAGCCAAATATGGTGATTTGTTAAGGAATATTAACGAAAAATATCGTGATATTGTTTTCAATGATAAAGTGTTAAAAAATGTGAATATAAGTGAAATAAAAAATTGTGGTGCTGGTTGGCAAACCATAGCTGTTACGCCTAATGGAGATGTTGAGATTTGCGCCCCAGCTAAAATAAAAATTGGTAATATTTTCTCACAAGATTATAAAGATATATTTAGTTCAAAATTAGTACAAAAGTTGTCTAAGGTAGATTTTAAAGAGGGAAGAGAAAAATTTTGCTTGTATTGTGAAGATGTTTCAGACTGTGCAATGTGTTATTCCAAAATGCTTATGGTTAATGAACACCGGATCGCATCAGGAAGAGAACTATGCCCTATGATTAAAACTTATGGATTAGAGGAATTGATATAATGAAAAATTCTCAAGTAAAAATAGCTATAATTGACAGTGGATTGGAAAAGGATAATCCCAATATAGACTATCAGAGAATTAGTTATGGTTGGACCGCATTTGAAAATGATTTTGGAGATAAAACTGGACATGGTACTAATATAGTGAAAATCATCCAAGAGAAATTTTTAGATGCGGTTATAGTTATATTAAAAGTTTTTGATAATAAACTGAGAACAAAAGATTTATACATTATTGAAGCAATAAATTGGTGTATAGAAAATAAAATCAAAATCATCAATTTAAGTATTGCTATTAGCGAATTTAAGAATTATTTTGCCATCAAACAAATTTGTGATAGTGCATATACCAAAGGTGTAATAATTATAGCCGCTGCTGAAAATACCGGAAAACCATGCATTCCTGCATATTGGGATACTGTAATTGGCGTTGGGGGTGTAAGATGTGATGAGGAGTTATTATATACAGATTCTGCTAAAGTTCAATTTTATAGCAGAATGAAACATAATAATTTTTCTTCTATAGTAGGAGCAGATAAAATATGGGGAACTAGCTATGCTGCAGCCTATGTTACAGGTATGCTTTGTGGATATGTTAACAATGATACAACTTTGACACAAGCTAAGCGTTTTTTGATAGATAATTCAAAAAAAGTTTGGGAGAATAGTATAATAAATAATATAGATTTTGATTTTTATAAAAATACAAAGAAAGTATATGTAGAAAACAATTGGAACATGTGTAGCTTTGGTAATGATTTATTAGTAAAATCGAGCCAATTAGAAAAATTTTTGTTTTTACAATTTAAACATAGGATTAAACATTTGGGAGGTAATATTAGATATAAAGATCTTCAACAGATGAAAGCAGAGGATTTTATACCCAATAAAGATTTTATAGACGATTTGCATGTCAGTCATATATTTAGAAATGATAAGCCAGTAATTGTAATTTTGAATATAAGCAATTATACACACCTGCCATTACTTCTTATTAACATCTTTAGTGAATATGCAAAATGTAATGGAGATAAAATAAAAAGTATTGTAACAGGGAATGAAGGAGTATATTTTGATGATGTTGAATATAGTTATCGAAATTCATTATGCGGACTTAATGAAGAAAAAAAGTATTTATTAATTAAAAGCTTGATTGACTCTATTGGGAATAAATACGGAGATGTAAATGCTATATTTATGGAAATTGAAGGGAAAGTTATGGATAGTGTATTTAAGCTTCAAACTATAACAAATCAAATAATTATGCTTGCTGCTAATCCGGTAGCTGCTATTGTTGTAGGCGAGGATATTGATATGATAGAAGCGAGTGTTTCCCTTATTGAAAAGATGTGTCCTAATATTATATTAAAAAAATTTTTTGTAAATTACACAATGCTTTGTTCTTATACAAATATTAAAACTGTAACTGGAGCAAACGACATAAGATTACCAGATTCTTATTTTACGTTATATGATTTGAAACAGCTATATAGCGACTTGGAAAAGTTATTTTTGAAGTGAGAGAAAGGATTCTAGATGTTGTACTTTTTAATGAAATGAAAGGAATGGATGTAAGATGAAAGCAATGTCATTTGAAGACTTATGCCAGGGAAATTCGATTAGGGGAGTTAAAATAAGTCCGGATGGTAAATTGATAAGTTTTATTAAAAAGGACGTAGATGGAGAACAACTAGTCTTTTTTAGTTGTGATTCTTTAAACAGAAAGAAATTTATTTGTAAAAGAAAATTTACAAATATTGTAGGATATTTATGGTCTTATTCCACTAAATATATACTCTTGATAAGTGATCCTCTTAATAATGGTATGTGGAATATACATAGGTATAATGTATACGAAAATAAAATTGATAAAGAAATTAATATAGACAATTGTCAAGTGAAAATATATGGAATTGATAAAAAAGTAGACAGTGCAGTTTTAGGTATTAACCGCCGAAACCCACAATTTTTTGATATTTATCGATTAGATATAGAGAATTGGAAAATGGAATTAGTATATAAAAATGATTCGTATTTTAGACTAATATTTGATTCTAAGCATAGAGTAAGATTGGGGTGTAAAATGAATACGGATGGCTCTTATTATATAGATAACATAGAAAAAAAGGTAACTATGACTAAAATTGATACGAATGATTTTTTTGGAACATTTCCATTATGTATTACTTCTGATAATCAGCTATTATTGAGAGATTCAAGAAATAGAGATAAGAGTGTCATTAGTAAAATGAATTTAGATAATTGTAAAACGAATATTTTAGCTTTTTCAAATAGGGTTGATGTAGATGAATCATTTATTGATCCTGTATCTGGAGATATTGCCGCAGTAGCATTTTACTATAAACGGAAATTTTGGAAGTGTTTTAATAATGAAACAGAAAGTGTTTTTAAACTTTTACAATCTTTCAATGCTGGAGATATGAGCATAGTAAGCACGAGTAGTGATGGGAATAGGTGGATAGTAGAGTATAGTAATTCTGATTACCCATTACAATATGTTTTATTTGAAAAAAAAGAAGAAAAAATAACACTGTTACTTAATGAACATAGGGATGAAAATAAAGACTTGTATGTGAAAAAACAGGCAATAGTAACGGAAAATTCCTATGAGGACAAAATACTGTGTTATTTAATGGAACCAAAAACTTATCAAAACAAAGGGCTTATTGTATTTTTGCATGGTGGTCCATGGCAAAGAGATACTTGTAAATTTATATATTTGCACCAATGGTTGGTTAGTAAAGGTTTTTATGTTTTAACGATAAACTATAGAGGATCTCAGGGATTTGGTAAAACTTTTTTAAATGCAGCTGCAAGAGATTGTGTAAAGGTTTTGAATGAAGATATTGTTGCATCAACAAGTAATATTATAAAGGAAAAGAGACTAGATATAAAGAATATTGCGATCATGGGAAACTCGTTTGGTGGATATCTGGCACAACTAGGAATTACAGAACGTCCAGATTTTTTTACTTGTGGGATATCTATAGGAGGTGTATCTAATTTAGGAGAAGGCCTAAAATCATATCCGGTATATAAAGGATTTCAAAAAGATATATTTAAAATTTATATAAGTAGTGATGATTCAGAGAAAGTATGTGAACAGTCACCTGTTTTTAAAATAAATTGCAATACGTCCTCTTTGTTGCTTATACATGGCATTAATGATCCAATAGTGAACTATAGAGAAAGTGTTGAAATGATACAAAAGATGATGACAAAAGATGTAAATGTATTAGGAGTATTGTTCTCAGGTGAAGGACATTCAGTGAAAAAAATAGAAAATAAGATTTGTTTATATACAATATTGGATAAATTTTTATCCTATTTTTTATTACAGAGTTATCATAGCAGAAAAATGGAGATCAAAAATGAGAATATAATAATATACGGAAATTTGAAGGACATATTGTTTATCCGTTAATCATATTTTCTCGTAAAGTATATATGCGTTAAAATAAAGAAAATATAATTTAATTCTAATATATATTTAGAATTATTTTGAGAATGGAGAAGTATTTATGAAAAATTACACATTTTTATTAAAATATATCAAGAAACTTAAAGGGAAAATTATTCTTGCATTTGTATGTACACTTTTATCTTCGCTTGCAACAATATTGCCACCTTATATATCTAAAATTATTTTAGATGAAGGGATTTATAAAAATAAAGTGAATATTATAGTTTCTTTTTCGATAATTTTAGTTATCATATATATCTTGAGTTTTGGCATTAAATATGCACTTGGTGTGATACTTAGTTATGCTAGCAGTACGTTCATAAGTGAACTAAAAAAGGGGCTCTTTGAAAGAATATTACAAATGCCAATGCCATATTTTGATAAGCAACAAAATGGATACATTACGGAACGAATAAGAGAGGTGGATAGTATAAATGTGATTTTTTCGCCTATATTTGTTCAGTTTTTAGTAAGTTGTATTTCTTTCATTGGTGCTATATCTATTGTATTTACAATGGAAAAGAAATTGTTATTTGTGATATTGGGGATAGCTCCATTTTTTTTCTTTATGACTCGATATACAAGTAAAAATTTAAGGAGTGCTTCAAAGGCATTATTGGAAGCAACTGCTCAAACATCTGGTAAAATGCAAGAAAACATTGGGGGAATTGCAGAAGTTAAAAGTTTAAATATAGAGAAAAAAAGAATTTTAGAAGTGAATAAGCAAATTAGTGAAGTGGCGAAAAAAACTGCAAAAAAAGGCAAACTTTTAAGTTTAGGGTCAGAGGGGGTTCAAGCACTAACTAATATTTCCTCGGTTATTTTATTACTTGTAGCTGGAATATTAATAATTGGAGATACTTTAACTATTGGAGAGTATCTTGCAATTTCACAGTATGCTGCAATTATATTTATGCCAATTCAACTATTTTCAAATTTTAATATGATGATACAGCCAGCTATAGCAGCATTGAAAAGAGTAGCACTTTTATTTACGGTGGAAACTGAGAGCAATATAGGAACAGAGATGACTGGAAGAATTAAGAAAATAGAGTTTAAGGATGTCACATTTTCTTATGATAATAAGAAAAATGTATTTGCCAATAAAACATTTACTATTGGTGATAAAGAAAAAATTGCTCTTGTTGGAGCAAATGGTAGCGGAAAATCTACTATAATAAAATTAATATTGAAATTATATCAAGTAAATAGAGGGGCAATTTTCATAAATGATATTGATATAAATGAAATCGATGCATCATCATTAAGAAGAAGAATAGGAATAGTTTCACAGAATATTTTTCTGTTTTCAGGTAGTTTGAGAGAAAATTTAAAATTGGTTAGAGAAAAGACAACAGACTTGGAAATAAAGGAAGCTCTTTCAAAAAGTGGGTGGGACGAAATAAATTTAGATATGTATATTTCTGAAGGTGGAAAAAATTTGTCAGGTGGGCAAAAACAAAAAATAGCGATAGCTCGAATGTTAATATTAAATGCAGATGTTTTAATATTTGATGAGGCTACAGCTAATCTAGATATAGAATCAAAGGCAATAATAGAGAATGCAATTAAATATGCTTTTAAAGAAAAAACGTGCATATTTATTACACATGACACGGAATTACTTCAATATATGGAGCGGACTATACAACTATAGAGTTATTGAACTGTATTTTTAAATATCATTGAGATAATTTTGGACTATATGAGTTAATCTATTGATGAGTGATATAATATTACAAAATGTTTAAGTACACCTGAAAGAATGAGGAAAAATATGAGAAAAGATATTATCATTTCAGAACGTTTGCATTGTGGAGTTTCAGATGAAATATTTTCGCAAATATGTAAAGGAAATTATAGAACCGGAAGTATACTCCCATCGATAATGAGATTATCCAGAGAGTTTGGAACGAGCCCAGAAACAATCCGTAAAGCACTAAATATTCTTGTTAAGAATAATGTATTAATTAAGTCTAAAAATGCATTTTTTATAACAAATGATCTACAGATTATTGAAAAGTATAAAGAAATTTATATTAGAAAATATAAAAATAGGTATTTAAATGCTATGGAAAAGTTGGGGATTGTAGTTGGTGAATAAAGTATTTTTTTGTTGATAAGTGAGAATGGGGAGCACTTTTTTTTGAGAGGAGTACTCCCCTATTAACAGTATAGGTAATTAAATGTTTTGCTTAATAATCCGAGTGATAATTCCCACTGCAACATTCCGATCTTCGTCAATATGTGTTACGACAAAGGACACCTTATCTTTCTTCCCAACGGTGCGGTTGTCGTAGCAACTGTGAGCAATGGCGTTGACGCCCAGTTCTAACCGGACGAAAACAGTCCCTTTGTGGATGTCTTCCACCGTTCCGGCATATTTTCCCTGTACCCGACAATTTTTCAGATTTTCTTTGCTGGTGTTGCCTTCCACGCTTTTCACATCTGCATGGATGGAGAGCGTTTCCGGGGAATCTCCCTGGATAGTTAAGATCCGGACCAGAATATGTTCCCCTACCTGGAAGCGTTCCCTGGCATCACCCAGCCAGTCAAAAGACAGATCTCTTGCAAGGATGGAAGTTTCTACACCAAAGATTTCTGCCCGGACTACTTTTTCAGCAACGGCAATGACTCTGGCTTGCACAATACGGTCTTCATGGATTTTAGTCTGTCCGGAAGAGTCCTGATCAAAATAGAAGGTCTGGCGTTTCTTCAGCATAGCATCTTTCCGGCTGGCAACAATGCTTCTGGATTTGGTATCCAGACCTTTGATTACAAAGTCGATTTCACAGCCAAGCATATTATTAAGTACTTTGTTCTGTCTAAGAGAGAGATCTCCGTAATCATGAGTTTCATCCTGGATCAGATTGATCATCATTTCCGAGATAGGGATGACTGCCCGATAATCTTTATAGTAAATAATTGCTATTAAGCTGCCGGCTTCGGTCTTTTCAATACCGCCCAGAATGCCGGTGAGAATTTTCCGGGTACGATAGGCATTTTGGATGTCATGCCAGATTAAATCCGCTTTTGATTGAGCAGTTTCTAATACAGTATCGGAGTCAAGGGTTAAAATAGGGGTGTTCAGGTTCATTGTTTCGTTTGCCATAAATGTTATCTCCTTTCAAAATGTGTTATGACATGATGGAATCTTTATCTAAAGGAACCATGCCAGAGTCGGGGGAATCTTCTATAAAATTTTCCTGAAGTAAATCCTCCATAAAATCATCGGGAGTAGGTTCCTGATAAACGGGTTCGGATGTAAAATGTGGTTTCTGTTTTGCTATTGACGCAGAAGATGAACGGCGTTTCCTTTTGGCAGATTCGAATGAGGGCTGTGGTCGATAATCTGTTTCTTCCGAGGAACCATTTTTGCGCCATTCAGGTATGTGTTCCGATGCTTTTCTTGGTGTCAGCTTTTTGGCATCTGGATGTAGGGTATAATCGTACTTTTCTACTTTTAGGACTTTTTGCCCACGTAGGATAACCAAGGCAGTATCAAGTGGGAGCCGCAAGATTTCATCTGGTGTTAAGAGTTTTCGTTTGCCGATAGATTTTGTTTGCCGGTATTCCGGTGTATAGTCGGATACCCGCCAACTATTGAGCTGCTTGGCTTCGCTGCTTACCCCTACGGTTACATCGCCGCTGCGGTTACTGATAAAGGTAGCAGTAACTTCATCTGTGCAGCCCAAAAAGAGCTGAGTGTCACAGTTGCCGATAATTTCCTGCCATTGGTTATAAGGATAGCGGTTCTGCATCTGGGGTAAATTCTGAAAGATGCAGGAAATGCTGAGATTCCGGCTTCGGATTACACTGATTTTCTTATTCAATTCCAGGATAGCTCCGGTGTTGGCAAGCTCATCAGCCAGTATATGTACAGCAACAGGAAGTTTTCCTTCTTCTCCATATTTATCTGCATAACGGACCAGTTTGATGAAGATGAAGGTCATAAACAGGGAAGATAAAAAATCGAAGGTGCTGTCCTGGTCTGAGGTAATGCAAAAGTAAGCACATTTCTGTTTCCCTGGAAGTGTCAGATCAATCTCATCATAAGAGGTAATCTGCCGAATGAGTTTATTTTGAAATACCTGAAGTCTGGCACCCAATCCGATAATAACTCCGCTTCGCACGGTATCACTGGCTTGTTTATAGATGCAGTAAGGAACTTTTGCTGGATGGGACACTGGGAGCAGATCAAAAAGACTGTTCAGCTCCTTTTCGGAACTCATGGTCAGCAGCTTATAAACCTGTCCGATATTTCTGGCTTCCGGCGGAAATCCCTGATCCACATAGAGAACCAGGGCTTTTAGCAGGTTCATCTCCGCATTATCCCAGAAATGATCTCCTTTTCCGGAACCTGTATTCTGGATAATGACATCTGCAAATACTTGAGCCATCGTTTCCTGTCCATTGATTTCACCCAGACAATTCCAACTATCGGAGTTTTCCGGATTGACCAGATTAAATGCTTTTACTACATAGCCTTCGTTTTCCAGATAAACAGACATGCTTTCATAGAGTTCGCTTTTTGGATCGGTAATGATTAAACTTTCCCCGGAAGCGTTGTTGCCTTCCTGCCCTCTGGCGACACACTGGAAAATCATATTTCTTGCAAATGCTCTGGATTTCATGGAACCGCTGGCACCATACACGGCGATATTTTTATTCATTCGTGTTTGATATGGAAGACATACGGCTTTGCCATTCAATTTGCCTAAAATGGTTCCTTTATTTTTCTTTACATCTCCGGTCAGTTCCAAAACTTTCATCATTTCATCTGGAGTCATGAATCCGGATGTACCGTAGGTTCCTTTTGTAGAGTAATTTAAGTTCCGTTCATGGTCACTAATCTCCCCGTTTCTGTCATATCCCATACGCATAAGTAAAAAAGTAAGAAGCCCAAAGAGAACCAGGCAAAGAAAAATCCCATACAAATTGTATGGGAAATCGGTAAGGGCAGTATGAAAGCAGACCAATGGGTGTAAAGAAGCTGCTTGCGGATAGGTTCCGTTGCCGGCAAAGTTTCCGGCAGAAGTCCATTCCTGATAGTTTTTAATAAATTGTGCTGCGTATCCTCCGGCATACAGAGTGCAGACGCTTATGGGAAGCAAAAACAGGAACTTCCACCATTTACGGTTCATTGAAAAACCTCCTTTTAAACTTTTGAAAATCAATGCTGGAGAAGTGTATATCTGCAGTCAGGTATTTTTTCAGGCAGGGAAGCTGAAAGTCAAAGCAAATCAGGTTCCCGGATAGCCCATATACATTTAATCCAGTATTGAAGCGGTTGATACGCTGCATGTCAAAATCATACGCAAGCAAAATAGGCTTTTCCTGGCTGTCTATTCCATCATGTTCAATTGGCAGATCCTCACGCTGGGGAAAACAGTCGGACAGTAGTAGCTGATTGAGCTGCATCATACGCTGGGGTTGTACCAATAAACGGAGCAGGTATTCTCCGTAGCTGTTATTGGGCAGGAAATAAAAGTGTTCATACGCAGTATCTAGCATGAACAGTGTTTTTTTGTATCCCCCGGTACTGGTAAGGAGCCGGAAAGCCATATCCATATCACTGCCGGTCATGATGGCATAAACGGTAGGCGGACCATGGTAAGGAAGTCCTTGAAGATAGTGCTGCAAAAAAGCATTGAGTCGGACTTCCGTTTTGTATTCCCATTTTAGAAGTGTATTTCCGGTATTATAAACAGCATAGACACAGTGAGGAGCCATCAGGATTCCCATACAACGGGAATTTTTGATTTTTGTAGTGGCTGCTCCAAGAGTTTTTATTTCCCTGGAAGAGTAAAACAGAGGAAGGCTTCGCACAGGAAACGTAGCCGCTTCGCCGGATTCAGAAAAAAGCAGGGGCTTTTCATCTGGAAAGAATGGGATTCCGGTATGAGAAAGCGTCAAATAGGTTTCTGCTTTTTGATGAAGCCGCAGCCGTCTTGGTAATTCGCTACGTATGAGGTTGGTTTCTGCATTTCCGGTTAAATAGTTTTGAAAACGACAGGAATTTTGCGAAAGCAGCAGTTCTTTTGCCCGTTTGGTAAGGCGATAACCTCGTAGGCCATCTTTATAGTGTGTTCTTATAAGCTTACTCTGCTTTAAATCTGTAACCACCTTCTCTGCATAGGAATCACTCTCAATCAATCTGTTAAGCTGTCCGGAAGGGAATTCCCCACATAGTCCAACCATTTCCAAAAGCTGATATTTTATAGAATCGGTTTTTATCAAATAAGCATCACCTCAGTTCGATTTTTACCTATGACAGCCTATACTTGGGTAAAGTAAGGGCGGTATTAAGCATAAAAAATGCAAAGAATATGGCTTCTTTGCAGAAAAATTACCTATATCGGAAAAAGAAAGAAAAATATCAGGAAATTTCCGATATGGTTTTGATAGACGATTTTCTATTTTTTAGCCAGTCAGGGAAGGTTTCCGGTTCCATTACAAAGATAACGGTGTGATCGTAATTCCCCAGTTCCGTAGTGTGATAGGAGTCGCAAAAGAGTCCCGTATCATCAACCAGAACATAGGAAGCGATGGTATCTAAAATCTGTTTGAACTCCAAATTATCGTAATCACGTATCCGTTGTAAAGAAAGGCTCTGGTCATAAATTTGACTGAAACAGACCACACATCTTTTATATAACGGAATAGAATGTTCTGTCACATAAGTCTGCAAGGCAAGGTTTAATGGCTCATGTAGAAAAGCGGTGTTGGTTCGCAATTTACGTTTGGGCAGTAGTCCTGGCATGGTAATGGAAAGAACACTATTTGAAAAAGAGATTTTGATTCCCTGCACAGCCGCAGCCTGTTTCAGATAGTCTTTCTTTCCAGTATCAGTTGTGGTATATACCAGATTTCTGAGCTGGCAGGCAATCCTTTCAGAACGCAAGGCAGCACTGATACTCAGCTCTTCGTATTTGTCGGCATACGCTTGAATATCTGTTGTTTTCAATGCAAAAATAGTGTTGTGAAGTTTTTGGACTTCATCATCAATGCTCTGTAAACGGTCAAAAACAGTTTTGGTGTTCATACATACCTCATTTCTTTGCATAATAGCTGACAGATCCGGTAGAGGAGTCTACAAGGCAAAAGGCAATCACACCTGTGATATGGATTTTTGAAGCCTGTTCTTCCGATTCTAATACAACCAGCCGTTTCGCATCGCTTTTTGTCTGGCTTTCCATGACATGATTGATAAGATATTCCTGCTCCTGGGGGACATAGAGGACTTCATACCATTCATCTTTAGAGAAAAAGTTCAATTTCACAGGAAATTCACCGTCAGTATGGTACACAATGGCGTTTTTGAAGTCCAAAAGCACCCAAAAAGATGCAATCATTCCATAATCAGGATTGTTTGCAGATTCCTGGCTGTCGCAGAGAAGCCCGTTCTCCTTATCATAGATAATGCGTTTTTGTTTTACCAGACTGGTGATCAGAGACTTGATAGACTCTCTGTTTTTGGAAAAGAGCCGTAAGATCTGTTCATATTGCAGCGAATGGTAAGTTGTAATGAACCGGAGCAGTTGGGCACCTTCCCCTTGATAGATTTCATTTCTTGTTTTCATGGTAATCTCCCTTCATTATATAATAGGAAGTTTTACCTACACTGTACGCACAGAATACGTTTTTATTTTAGGGGAAGTACGCTGTACGTACTGTGTAAGTATTGGCTACTGTCAGCGAAAGGTTTACGGGTACAAAAAAAGCACCGATTAAGGTGCCAGAAAAAATAGGAATACTATAAGCAATATCAATTGTAACATGGGTAAAATTACCCTTCAATCGCAGAAGTGTGCCAATGTAGTGACACAATTATGTTGCAATGAATGACTATGAAAATATATTTCATCAAAATAATTCATACAGATTATTTTATAATAATTGAAATTAATCAGCCATGTGTTGCCTATGTCCAAAGAGATAAAAAAAAGTGCAAAAAAAACAATAAATATGGTTGTAAATGCTATGACATGGTATAAAGAATGTACTAATACATAAAAAAGTATTGGAAAGACAAAATGTGAAGGAGGTGACAAAATGAGTGTATATGAAACACCAAAAAGCGAAGGCGTAGAGCAGAAAAAACGTGTTGATTTAGGCTGTGGAGTAAACTGTGATTGGGGCTTCGGAGCAGGCATAGCGATTGCAATGATTGGTCCATTACCAGGACCAACGTAATGGTGAGAAAGCGTTTCTCAGAAAAGAGAAACGCTTTTTTAGAATTATACATTCATTAAAATATGATTAAACGAGAAGACATATTACATAAAACAACTTATGTTTGGAAAGAAAATGAAAAATATACCAGTATCATAAAAAATGATGGCAGTAGGGTGATTTTAAATAAAAAAGATTCTGATATCTGGAAAATAATCAATGACGATGATACCGTGGATGATATTATCCGTCATATGAAGGATACAATGAGTGCTAATCAGGTTGAAGACAGGTTAGAGGAATTTATTAAAATTGGTATTATAACTAACGAAGATATGTTTTGGGGGGATGACTTATTATAAAAAAGATTATGCTTATTATGCCAAACAGTAATAAGAATAAGCAGGTGGGATATTCAGAGAAGATGACAATGCCTCCTCTAGGTCTAATTTCCATTGGAGGATATCTTAAAATGCACGGTTATATGGTAGAAATACTTGATTTATTTACAAATCATATAAGGAAACAGGAATTTATAGATAAAATAAAAAATGCACATCCGGATATGATAGGAATAAGTGCATATACAGAAAATATTAATGCGGTTATCCATTTAACAAAGATAATTAAATCGGTGTTGCCAAAAATAATTATTGTTTTAGGTGGAGCACATGTGACTTTTTTGCCGGAAGAAGCTTTGCATCATAATACAGTTGATTATGTGTGCCGTGGAGAAGGAGAAATGACTTTTGTACAACTATTGGAGTGCCTTAATTATCATACGATTGATTTGTCAGAAGTGAAAGGAATTTCATATCGTGTAGGACAGGAGATTATACATAATGCAGATCGAGGATATATTGAAAATCTGGATAATTTACCGTGGGCAGAACTCGATGAAATTGAAATGCGAAGCTATGATATTAAGCAATTGATTATTACAAGTAGAGGATGTCCAGGAAAGTGTATCTATTGTGCTTCAGCTGCTCTATCGGGAACACGTTATAGAAATCGAAGCGCTCAAAATGTATTCAGTGAAATACATTATAAATATAGTATAAAAGGAGAGAAATACTTTGCTTTTTTGGATGATACTTTTACAGCAAATAAGAAGCGATTGTATCAGTTTTGTGATTATCTAAAGCAAGCCAATATGAATATAATATGGCGTTGTGATTCGAGGACAGATATTTTATCAAAGGAAATGATTGATAAAATGCAGGAAGTAGGGTGTACATCCGTACATATAGGTATAGAAAGCGGATCTCAAGATGTTATTAACAAAATTAATAAACATATAAGTTTAGAAAGGTCTGAAGAATTACTTGCATATATGTCGCAAAAAGGGCTTCAAGTAATGTGTTCTTTTATCATAGGGCATCATTGCGATACACATGAGACAATAAAAGAAACAATAGATATGGCACTGAAATTTCGTAAAAAGTATAAAGCAACTGTAGGTATAAGCATCAATACCCCTTTCCCAGGCACATATCTATATAATCATATGAAGGATTTAGGAATTAATTTGGAAATCAAAAATTGGTCTTCATTCGATTTAGTTCAGGCTGTATTTAGTACACCTAATATTACAAGAGCTGAGTTGCAAAATTATTATTATGAAATTCAATCAATGGTGATTTAGAGGAGGAAATTATGGAACGAATTGTTGTAGAATTAAAGGGAAATTTAACTTTCTGTGGAGTGGATAAAGGTGAGATATGTATTGAAGGTGAAAATGGAATATTGGTAGAAACAGATACAAAAAGCGGATTAAAAGTTTGGTGTCCAATAAAATCAATTGTTAAAAAGCATGAAATTAGAATAGAGGAGTGAGAGGAATGAAAATTTCATTAAATAAAAACGTTATTATAAAAGACTATGAAACCAAAGGGCTATTAATCGATGTAGAAAGAGCGGATTACAGGAAAGTCAACAGTTCTGGTCTCACCATTTCTAAATTTTTAAATAAGTATGGCGAAATATCAGTGGAAGAGTTACTTCTAAAATTATCGGATTTATATGAACTTCCTGAAGAAGTGTTTGGAGAGGAGGTTCAACAGTTTTTGGATGATATGATCGAAAAAGGTTTTTTTGTTAAAGATGGTGATTATTCTAGAATAGAAACAGAGGAAACCATTTGTCACCAGACGTCTAATGGGATTTGGATTAAAGTGACTAATAGATGTAATTTGAGATGTAGCTATTGCTATGCGGATTCTGGAGAAGGAGAAGCTAACGAATTAACGATAGAAGAAATAGAGAATCTTCTTATAGAATTAAAACCGAAAAATTATAATAAAATAGTCATTACCGGTGGAGATCCTTTGATGAGGAAAGATATAGTTGAAATTTTAAAAACTTGTAAAAAGTATGGAAAAGTTCAAATTTTAACAAATGGAACTATTGGAAATGCAGAATTATATAGAGAAATTATGGAGATAGTAGATGTAATTCAAATTTCTTTAGACTCTTATGAAGAAATACATCATGATAAAAATAGAGGAAAGGGAAGTTTTGTGCGCGCTGTAAATACGGTAAAAACTCTAACACACATTAATAACAAAAAAGTGATAGTTGCAATGACACCAACTCCAGATTATATGCCGGATATCGTTGAAATGATAAAATTTTGTCTAAATATGAATGTTAGACAATTACATATCAATAGATTTGTTCCCTATGGTCGAGCTAAAACTTTTGAAAATAAATTAAATATGGAGCAGTTTTATAAATGGGTGGATAGAGGATATGATTTTTTGCGAAATATCTATATTAACTATTATAAACAAAATAAGGAATTTATATTTAATATAGATGTTTCGAATGATTTATGTAATCAAGTATACTCAAAAGGAAGAAAAACATCATGCGGTGTTAATTGCAACCAGATTAGTATTGATAGTAATGGTAACGTATATTTGTGTCCTTCCTTACACATTGAAGAATTTGAACTGGGTAATATAAGAACAGATAATATTACTGAGATTATGGAAAAAAGTAAACAAAAATATGGAGAAATAGATGTCGAAATGTTATCTAAGTGTAAGAACTGTGAGATTAAATATTATTGTGGCGGAGGATGTAGAGCAATCGCATTTAATGAAACAGGCGACTTATATGGACAGGAGAGAAATTGTGACAATTACAGGAACAGAGTGTTTGATTTAATGCTGCAGTGATAAAGCCACACAGAAACGAAGCGGAGAGTGATCTGAAAAATGGAAAATATATATGGCTTTGCAGAACAATTATCTATAAAGAAGAGAATAGATAATAAGATAGTGATAAGTGGTTTAAATAATGGCAATTGGGTGCTAAGTCAAATTGAATCTATAGTCTTGCAGGAGTTTAATGGCGGTAGAGATTTAGAGGAGATTCTAGCAATACTTCCGGGCAGGGAAGTGAGCATTATAAAAATTTACGAGAATTTTATTGATAAAGGAATTTTAGTTAAGAACTCTGCTAGAAAAATTGATTTGTCAGCTAAATGGACTTTGGATGAAGTATTTTTTGAATTGACAAAACAATGCAATTTAAGATGTCATCACTGTTATATACCAAAGGAGATTGAGAAAAAGGAGCTAGGATTAGAAAAGTGGTTTCAGATTGTTGATTCCTGTAAAGATTTAGGAGTAGGTTTAATAAAATTAACTGGTGGAGAAGCAATGCTGCATCCCCATTTTTGGGATATAGTTAAATATATTAATAAAAATGGGATATCAATGCGTTTATATACGAATGGTTCTTGCTTGAATAAAAAAACAGTGGAGAATTTGAAAACAGTGGGAATTTCAGAGATTCAGATTAGTTTAGATGGTGGAACTGAAGAAACGCATGATACATTTCGCAATGCTCCTGGTAATTATAAACATATTTTAAGAACACTTCCTATTTTGAGCCGATTTGAAATAAGAGTGATTTTATCATTTACAGTAACAGATTACAATGTAAACGAAATTAATCTCTTTATACGAGAAGCAAGGCAGTTTCCTAATGTGAAAATTGTAATTAGTCCATATATTAACTATCATCAGACTTATCAAGGAGATAGATTTGTAGATGTTAGCGAAGAAACAGTAGAAAAGCTAAAAGAATGTTTTGAGAACAATAAGAATATTTGGTCAGATAAAATCAAATATTCTTTGTCATTTTCCAATCGTTTTATAGGTTATTGTGGGTTTGGAATTTATAGTTTATACATAGATTCTTTTGGTAAGATTATTTTATGCCCATTATTGGGAAATATACAACTTGGAACTATAACGGATGGAATAGAAAATATCTGGGAAAATAGTAAAATATTAATGGAATATAGAAGTCATACAATAGCAGATATAGAAAAGTGTAATACTTGTAAAAATGTAAATGTATGTAAAGGCGGTTGTAGGGCAAGGGCATATTTTATTAATGGTTCGATACTGGCTTGTGATCCGGTCAGTTGCAAAATGTATTAGGAGTTAGAATGAAGGTTGAAAAAGTCTTATTGATTAATTGCACATTGGATAAGCATAGTAGGGCTAAGATTCATAATGTAGTATCATCACCCAATTTAGGTCTGCTCTCAATTGCGGGTGTACTGATAATGCATGGATATGATGTGAAAATATTAGATTTTTTTGCTGATTCAATAAAGAAAGAGCAATATAAGAAAATATTAGAAGAATTTAATCCAGATGTGATTGGATATTCTGTATATACAAGAACTGTTCCGTTTTTAAGAAGGATGGTTGAGCTAAACAAAAAGATAGGGTATGAGGGAATTACAGTGGTTGGAGGACCACATCCATCATTTAATGAAAGAGAAATGCTTGATGATATAGGAGCAGATTTTGTCATTAAGGGGGAAGGTGAGTTTACATTTTTAAAACTCCTTGAAAGCTTAAAATATCCTGTACAATATCCAATCAGTAGAGTAAAAGGAATTAGTTATAGGATTAAAAATGATATATACATATCAGAAAAAATAGAATATATAGAAAATCTTGATGCATTACCGTTACAAGCAATTGGAATTATTGACCCAGAGAAGTATTCAACAGCATTTACACTGATTACAAGCAGGGGATGTCCTGGAAATTGTGTTTATTGTGCATCTAGAGCGTTGTCTGGAAATAAATATCGAATGCGTTCCGCAGAGAATATAATCTGTGAAATTTATTTTCTGAGTGAAAAGCTGAATTCCAGAAAGTTTTTAATTTTAGATGATACATTTACGGCTAATAAGGAAAGATTAGAATATTTTTGCTTATTACTCTCTAAGTATAACGAAAAGTATGCATTTAGAATTGAGTCGCGCGTGGATGCTGTTAGAGAAAAAGATATAGATGCATTGAAGAAGGTAGGGTGTGAAGTTATTCACTTTGGAGTGGAAAGTGGTTCACAAGAAATAATTAAAAAGATTGGAAAGAATATTAATTTATCTTGGGCAAAGGAAATAATGTGTTATGCGAATAAGCAAAATATACATGTAGTTGCAAGTTTTATAATTGGTCATTTCTGTGATACAGAACGCACAATTCAAGAAACGATTAGTTTAATGGAAATATTAAGAAATTCTGGAATAGAGGTTTCGGTTGCTGGATGCGTACCATTTCCGGGAACACCTTTATATGAGCATAAGGATAAACTGGGAATTTCTATACACGCACATTCATGGCAAGAATATGATTTTAGTAATATGATTATTAGTACCTCTTATTTAAGCCAAGAACAATTAAGGGAGTTACTGTTTAGTGCTGTGACGAAGATATCTTGATATATTTAGAAAGGAATATAGGTGAAAAAACGTGAAGACAATGGATTTAACAGTAAAAAATTTATCAAAGCAGTTTGTGGATTTTAAGCTTGATAATATTTCGTTTGAACTACCTCGGGGAAGTGTTATGGGACTCATTGGACCAAATGGTTCAGGTAAAACTACGACAATAAAGCTTATTCTTAATATGTTGAAAAAAAATCAGGGGAAAATAGAAATTTTAGGATATGACAACATAAAAGAAGAACAAATAGCTAAAGAAAACTTAGGAATTGTTTTTGACTCCAATTACTTTGTGGATGAGTGGAATATGAAGATGGTAGAAAAAGCAATGTCTAGATTTTATAAGACATGGAACCATCTACGATTTTATTCATATATTGAACAATTTAAAATTGCAAAATCAAAAAAGGTAAAAGAGTTATCAAAAGGAATGCAGATGAAGTTAATGTTAGCATGTGCGTTTTCGTATGATTCAAAACTGTTAATTTTAGATGAGCCTACTAGTGGATTAGATCCAGTATCAAGAGATGAGCTTCTTGAGATTATTGAGAAGTATGTAGAAGATGGGAAACATAGTGTACTATTTTCTACACACATCACAAGTGATTTGGAAAAAGTAGCTGATTATATTACCTATATCAATTATGGAGAGTTGATATATAGTGGAGAAAAAAAGAAATTATTAGAAGAGTTTTATGTAATTCGAAATGTAAGAGAGGAAATACCTATTGGGATTAGAGAAAAATTAATTGGTGTAAGAAAAACGAAAGATGGAGTGCAGGCGCTTTTGAAGAAAGAGTATATAAAAGAGATAAGCGGCTTGGGTAGGATTGAAAAAGCTACATTAGACGATATAGTTGTTTTTACAAGTAAAGGAGAATAGATATGGCAAATATTATAAAGGCTATGAAATTGGATTTTGATTTGGTAAAGGTATATGTAAAAGCTATTTGTTTTACATTACTAATTCCAGTAGTGTTTGCAATAATAAATCGTTCATTGATGACAAGTGTTTCCTTTGCTACATGTTTTATTGCTATGGCATCTGGATACACATTTTCAATTTCTGAAAAAAATGGAATGGAGCGTTTATATGGGATATTGCCTATTACAAAAAAAGAATTTGTTTTAGGGAGATATTTGTATACAATTATTATGGGTGGAATTGCAGTTCTATTTTCCTGTATTGTTCATCCAATAGTATTATTCATATTAGGCGATAAAGTGACATGGCAGCAGATAATTTTTACATTTCTATATGGAATACTCTTGTATAGCATTTATACAGTTTTTCAATTGCCAGGATACTATAAATACGGATCTATTAACGGAAGGATGTTTATGTATATACCGATTATTGGTTTTTTACTTGTGTTGTTTGGAATGGAAAAAGTTAATTTAAGTAAAAATGGATTTGCAATAAGTATATTTAGTAATTTGGGTATATTAGCGGCTGTGATAACATTTGGTATTATTTTAATCTACACAGTATCAATATGTATTTCTATTAGGATTATGAAGAATAAAGAGATATAGGAGATGGTTATATGGATTTGACGATTTTAATCGTTGTAGGCCTTATTCTTTTTATAGGAATTCCAAGGAGAAATCGCTATGGGAAAAATAAGAAAGAGGATAAAGAGAAGGATTGAAAACAGTTTAAAGTTTTGGCTTAATGTAATATAAGCAATGTTCTAAACACAATATTATGAAATTGCTGTTAATAACAATATGCCATCAGGTGGGGGGTAAAATCACTGCTATGGAGAGGGCTTTATACCAGAACTCAGATATAATATTATCGGATGAGTCTGTGCAGTATTAAATATCAATGCATAATACCAGTTTTATTTGAGAAATGAAGATATAGGTTATATCAATTAGATTTTATAAAGGAGAAATATATGGAGAGAGTTTTGATAATATCATATGTTATCAGCATGATATTCACGGCAGGCTTTATATATTGTGTTTATAGGGAAAAATACTGGGTTTTTGAATTTGTAAATAGAATCAAGAAACCGATACAGCAAATCGTCTATATTTTGCTTATGCTCCTATCATCGTATGCATACATTGGTTTTTCATTATTTATAAAAGATAACTTTAATGCTTTGATATGTTCAGTGTTATTACTTTTTTCAATTTGGGCTGCAGACGTCCTCTTTTCTATAAGCTTTAAAGAAAATAGTTTGAAGTTAGGTGACAAAAAACTATACATTTTTATGGCGTATGCGGGAACTGGTATATCGGGATTTATTATTGCATATCAAGAACAGTCGAAATCGTTTTTCGTAATTTCAAGTATAGCAATCAGCGTTTTGATAGGGGCTTATGTACCTTTTACATTATTTTTAGAGGATGGGAAAAAAGGAAAAGTAGAATTACGAAGGATGAAAGAAGAATTGAAGGAAAAGTATAAGAAGATACTTCGTGAGTGTAAAACTAAAAGGATTTTTTCTACTACTCTAGTATTTGTGATAATATATGGTATTTTATTGGAATTGGCGTTATCTCCTGCTAAAAATCTCATCAATGATATTGGCTCAGGTATAGGAATGGGGATGGTTACGGTGACGGTAGTTTTTGTTGGGGCGCTTGAAGTAAAAAAAAGGTTGGCGAAAAGCAAGAATAAAGGAGATGAAGCAAATCAAGAGAAAACTGATGAGGAGTAGAATGAGGAGTTCAAGTTTGTGAAGATTCTCGTTTCAGGGGTTCTTCCGCTTTTTTCGTTTTAGATTGTAGCCCAATTCTAGAATCAAAGAGGGGTGTTAGATTTTTCCTTTTTAATGTTATAAAATATGGAACTTTGCGGAAGAATTACAGAAAGATACCGACCGGTTCTGCGCCAGGCATCATGGTTTCATATTTGATTAAACTAATTATTCGAGAATTCTCCTAATACATATGGAGTAAGCGCAAAATATTGCTACGCCACTCATAAATTACGCTTGCACCAAAATGATAGATGCAAGCGTTTTACTCTATTTTAGTTTTGATAGTTCACTTTCGCAGTATCGCTCCATGGAGCAAGCTGCTCCAGCTGTTCATTTGACATTTTATCATTTGGTCGTTGTGATAAGAGATAGGTCAGATATTTATAAGTGTTTAGAGCATTCGTTTTTGCCATTTCAACCATAGTATACACAGTGGCATTGGCAGTGGCTCCATTAGGACTGGCACTGCCAGTTTTTCCGGTTATGTTCTTAAGCACATAAAAAGAAGAATTGGCAGATGATTGATTGATACGATTCATGGAGCCAAATCTTCCGCAATCATTTACAGTATTGTAGAAACTGCAAAAGCCAATAATCTGAAATATTTTGATTATGTACAGCATCTCTTGGAAGAGATTCCGAAACACATGAATGATAAGGATTGTTCTTTTCTGGAAGAGCTTCTGCCTTGGTCGGAAAAACTTCTGGAGGGATCTGCAAAGCTTAAATATCGGTGGCTGCAAAGCAGCCGCCTAAAAATGTGAAGATACTCGCTATTTTACGTTTACTATTTTGCGCTTACCATAGGGAATTGGAAACGGTCTCAAATATTACTTACTTTTGAAAATGCATAAAAATCAGCAATACTTTATACATTAAGCATTGCTGATTTTTTTTAGGGTATATATTGATTTTTCAATAATTTATCTGCTACATACAAAATAATTTCTGATATTTTGTACAATCAGACCAGATTGTATGAAATCATTCACCTCCGACTGGACAAATTCCTGTGTTAAATCAAGATGATATTGATGCAAGTCTTCTACTAATTCAGAAATAGTAAATTCATATTTCTCTTTTGAAAAAAGATGGTTATAAATAATAAATTCAACATTTTTATTAGCATCATTCACTACTACTTTGCACATACTCAATCCTCCATTTGCATAATTTGATTTTGCAAAATATTATTTATTTTGTTAACAATGTTACTACCAATTTTTTTACCGATGCTTTCAAGCAATAGTTCTCTTTTTTCTTTTATTATACTATCCCCATCTTTCATTAATATATAGATATAAAAAACAGGAAGATAATCTGAATCTAACCGTAAAATATCTGAAATGCCGCTAATATCATTTAATGTATATATGTTTTCGTGATAATCATAAAAATAAATTGGATTATTTAATCCTATGGAAATGTTCTTAAATACTGTTATTCTATCATAAACTTTAACATTTGTAAATATTTTCTCGGTTTCTGCTTCAACAATTTCTTTTATAAAGTTTTCAAAAGAGTCTAGTTGTATAGCTTTATAATGCTTTGAAATATACGCTAAAATAAAACCTTTCGGTATTCCAGGGGCATTTCCTAATATTTGTTCTATAAAATCTAATGTCGCTTTTATATCAAGTGTTGCACCTCCGGGAGGGGTTTCTTTTGGCTTTTTATTAGACATTTCATTGATTTTTGTAACTAATTGTTCAATAGTTTCTCGACTATCTGATAATGTTTTTTTGACTGAATCATCGATGATTTTAAAGTTTTCACTTCGCTTAATTAAGGAATAATAGCATTTTGTATTGCGTAATAATTCTGATAACCTCTGTGATAATATATATTCGGAATCATTCGATTTTATTTTGGTATTGCGATAATAATCAGTATAGAAAATTTGTTTTAATATGGTCATTAACCAAGAATCGTTCCATTGTGATAACGCATTTGATTTTTCTGTACTTGTAGCTTCTCCTAGTGGAAACCATAATCCAGATATATCAAAAGGGATTACCATTTTGTTGCTGGTCGTTGTATCAGTGGGAATTCCTTTTAAATATTTTTTAACAAGATCCCGTACTGTATACTCTAAAAGATAATCAGTTTTGATTACTCGATGGTGGTAGATAATATCTTTGTAAATATTATATCTGCGTTTTATAAAATCTTCTATGGAATTTACCGCTTTTAGTGGAAAACAAAAATATATTTTACTTTCATCTATGATGATCTGCATATCATTAATAATTCTTTTATAATCAATGGTTCCAGAATTCATACCTGAATTAATAGAATCACGGGTTACATAATCTAACCGATCACCATCAAGGCTACTATCTATTATTCTATGAAGATATTTAAAATTACCACATTCTGAAAAGATCCTTTTTACGCCTTCTAAGATTAGTACCTCAAATAGATTTTCATTGTATCGTTCATCTTCATCTGAAATGGGACAAATAATACCTCTCAAGATGCTATCACTTATCTCATCACCCATCTGTTCGTGTAATTTTTTGTTGTCTTCAAAATATTTTGACATTACTTTAGTAAACTCATTTAACGAATCGTTTTGGGATGGATTTTGATTTTTATTTTCTTCATATACTGCTTTTAGCGCGTATTCAACAATATGACTAAAAGGAGGGTGACCAATATCATGTAGAAGGGCTGCTGCTCTAATTGATTGAATCAGTATCAAATGGATAACTTGATAATTGGTAGGTACATTATTTGGTATTAGAGAATATCTAAATTTGTCAAGCTCAATTGGTGGAATATTAGATGGTGTCATTCCACCTAACATTTGTTCACAGAACTGTGAGTTTTTTGCAATTTTGCTTATAATTGAAACCAGCTCTTGTTCAAAAATTTCATATAATGTGTTCAACGTAGTCTCAGAAGAATTCAAAACAGAATAAAAAAACATGTCTGAGCATAGCTTCATTGTGCCGATAGAATGTTCGAATCGTTTAGTCCTATTTGTTGGAAAAGTCAAATATACAGTAGAATTTTGGTAAACATCATGTAAACGGTTAAAACCAATGCTGGAAATGATTCTTTTTTCATATTCTGATAGTGGAATCAATCCATGAATTGTATCATTCAAATAAATCCCCTTTTTCAAGAAAATCTCCTCCCTTTTGTGTTTGTAAAGTAATTATACGCTATTATTCTACAAAAGGCTACTGTATTTTGGCAAATGATTTTGATTTTAAGTGACTTAATACTGTATGCAATTTAATACGTTAAGTTAATGACAAAACGTATATATTTTATTGTGTGAATTAGTTTAATAAAGAGACTTTATCAACATAAAACCAGGCATAAAATAACTAAGGATACAAATGGTGCTAGCAAGGCTGTTAACCACCATTTGTATCCTTATGCTTTTCAGAAATAAAGTTTGATTATTCGAAAATGCAGATTTTATTTGGGGAAAAATTTATTTAAAGTTTCCAGTGTCCCTTTTGCAGAAAATCCCCATAGTATGCTGCTAAGAGCGTTAATAGCAGCCTGCCTCCTTCGGTAGTACGTCCGATAGGAGATACTGGGAACGTGCTTTTCCAACTCTTCCAGGATTTCCTCTGTGTTTTTCAGTTCATGAGGAGACAGAAAAGCGTAATATAATATCCAGTAATATTCTTCCCCATGTTTATGATTTTTCCGGAGCAGATCCACAGAAGAGAGAAGCAGTTTTATCATTTTATTGCTGCGGGCAATGCTTTTTGCCCATTCTTCAATCTGGCTGTCTCCCAGATCTGCTCCTGCAGCATAGATGGAATCCAGAAATTCGTCTACACTGGTGTTGTATTCCAGTTGGAACTGAATTTCTACCTGCCGAACAGCAACCATCAGGCTATAAGTAGAATCCCGGTAACAACGGAGAAGCTTATAGGTATCATGGTACAACGGATTATTTTCTACTTCAGCAGAAACAGGGTGGTGATTTTTCTTTGCCATTATACAACCCCTCCTTTCAACAGAACTTCTGGGATTTCAGCGAAGGCAGGTAAGGTATGCTGCAGAGGCGGAGTATGCCCTGGGACGTTGGTGACGGCGGGATTTTCCGGTTTTAGTTTTAACTCAAACTGATAGGCTGCTTTCCCCCAGGGGCAGATAATACGTAGTGAATATAGATATATACTATCTTTGCAGGCTGATAAAGGAGATAATATATACTTTGTTTTGGGGCATCTACAACAAGAAATGCCTTGTATTTCCAGTATTTCAGCGACTTTGCGAACAATGGCTTTGATGTGTGATTCTGGAACGCAGGAGCCTTCCTGTGAAACAATGATTTGTTCGTCAGTAATAGATTCTGAAACGCATTCAGAATTGTTTTTAACAGGCAAGGTGTCTTCGGGTATATGTATTGGCAGTTGCATTTTCATGGCAATTTCCTCCTTATCAATCATGACATCACTGATATTAAACATAACGGACAGATAATTACGCAGATATACCATGCTGCCATGTTTCCCGGAATAGGAAATCAGTGTGATCATGTCGGTATCTTCAAGTTTTTTTAGCAGACGGGACACAGAAGATTTCGACTGTTTCCAACGTCTGGCAAGTTCCTGATAACAGAATAAGGGATTTCCAGTCTGATTGCGAAAATATACTACCGGACCGGCATCAGAGCCTTGCACAGATGGATCATTATAGACTGCATGAATCCAAAGATCCAAAAGAGCATCCATTTCCGAACATTTTCCCAGTCCGATTAGTTTATGAACATCTGCAATTGGAAAAAAGAAAAACCCGATGTCTTTTTTGCATGGGTAATTATAGGAAAGGGCAGTATTATCTTTTGGCCAGTCTTTGATCTTGTATTGGATAATCTTATTTTTTTCGTGCAGTGAGTAGGTTAGAAGGTTTTGCTCAACCAGGGTATCCAGTATGGATATGACCTGGTGCTGGAATTTTTGGCGGAAGTAAATCTGTAGTTCTTTAAGAGAACAGATCCATTCGCCAGGAACAACTTTGTAAGTAAGGTGTTCGATGTTCCGATAAGAGGAACTGTAATTTGCATAAGAACATAAAATGAGAAAATAAAAAAGACAGGAACCTCCGTTGGTACGGATGCTTCTGTCTTTCATAAGGGTTTGTATAAATTCCCGGTAAATCCGGCAGCGTGGAAAATCCACAATTTGTTTTAACTCTAATTGATAATTCACGATAAACCTCCATATAATATTGTAGTTGTAGTAAAATAATTGTAGACGAAAGATACTAAAATGTATATAATATGCCCATAGGGGTGCTAAGTGGCATAGATTTGGCACAGTAAAATACCTGATATGGCATGAAAGCAACATGAAAATTAGGGTGGATATAGGGTGGACAGTTTGGAAAACCTTAGAGTTTTAGCGGGTTCCAAGGATTTTTTCCGGGGTCTGCAACACCTCTATCCCCGGTTCAAATCCGGGTGGCACCTCTTGAAAAACCTTAGAAATATCTTCTAAGGTTTTTTTGTGTTAATGTATACTGACACTTGCGATAGTGACACAGGATGGATTCTGATAATTTCTGGAAGTCACAGAAATAACAGGCTACAGGAGAGGGAATTTCGGTGGCTCCTGAACTGTTAGATGTTCACCGATCAGCTTCTCCATCCAGACCATATTATACCAGTGGTTGAATTTGTAACCGCATTTATGGAACTCACCTACAAGACGATATCCCATATGAGTGTGAAATTCTACACTGTTTTTGTCAAGATGTTCATCTTCCTTTGGAGGATAGGCAATGCAGGCATTCATATTCAAGATACCCTGTTCACGTAAAGCGGTTTCAAGGGCATCATGAAGCCTGCGGCCTATCCCTCTGTGTTTAAGAGACTGATCAACATAAATAGATGTTTCCACAGCCCAGTCATATGCAGGTCTTTCATGGAAAGGACCTGCATATGCATATCCAAGCAAAGTTCCTTTTTCCTCAGCTACAAGGTAAGGGTATTTTCTCAGAGTGTGTTGAATCCGGGAAGCAAATTCTTCTGTGGAGGGAACATCATATTCAAAGGTGATGGCTGTATTTTCTACATATGGTCTGTAAATTTTAAGCAGTGCCGGTGCATCTGCAGCAGAAGCGGTACGGATTATTATTTTATTGTCCATGATAATTTCCTTTCTGAAGTGTGTTTGAAAAATATATGTAACTATTCATCAAATTCTGCAGTCACTATAAAACCTCGCGGTGTATGTTCAATATTTTTTACGATTCCTTTTCTGGATTTGATGCGTTCTGCATTGGGATAACAGCCGGACATTGCCACAGCCGGTTCAATGATATAACTGTAATTCATAAAAGACTGATATTCGGAAATTTCTATTTCATCTCCCACATTTATTAATCCTTGACGTTCCATTTTAAATTTTTCCTGACGCATATAATTCCTTCTTTCTGTGTCAAGCGGATAAAATCATCCGCTTTGCTACGCAGCTTTACACCGAATAACTGCTCCGCAGGGGACTTACCTGATTCGGTTAAATAGAGTAACAGTTCAGTATATGATTGTTTTACCAAAGTGCTGTCATAAGTGAAGCTGCCATATAAGTATAACACAAAAAAAGTAAACAACAATGATTGTTATAAAAAAGTAAAATAAATGAAAAAAGTACTTGAATACGTAGGATTAAGCATATATAATTAATAGAAATTGTGCTGTTTACAGATAAATGTCAGAACTTTGCGACTGACAGGATTTTGGAAGCTGCTTTTTATATTGATACGGAAAGGGGAAATTACATGAAAACGATCGTCGTTTGTGATGATGTTGAGATTGAAAGACTTCTTTTAAAAGAAATATTGTGTCAGTATTTTGAAGAAATAAATGAAGAGGTTTCAATTGTAGAATATGATTCAGGAGAGACGCTTATAGCCGATGTGGAAGAAGGATACATTGCTATGGATCTGCTTTTTCTGGATATTTGTATGAAGAAACTTAATGGAATGGAAACTGCAAGAAAATTGAGACAGATACAGTGTAAGGTGCCGATCATTTTTCTTACCGCCTCACCGGATTATGCCATAGAGAGTTATGAAGTACAGGCTTCCGGATATTTGTTGAAATCATTTTCAGAAGAGAAACTGATGAAACTTCTGAACAGGATTCTTAAAACGGATATGAAAAGGCGTGTTGCGATTAAAAACAGAAGACAGTACCGTTATCCATGTACAGATGATATCATGTATATTGACAGCAATAAACATAATGTCACCCTGCATCTGTCAGATGGTTCCGAAATTATAACAGTGGACAAGCTGGGAGAAATTGAGAAGAGAATTAACGAGAAACGTTTTCTGCGCTGCCATCAGAGTTATCTGGTAAATATGGATTATATTAAGGATGTAGAGGACGATTTTATTATGGAAGATGGAACACTTGTGCCTATACGTGTTCGTGGGCGGAAAGAAATACTGGATACGTACTATGATTATTTTGTAAATCATTTTGGAGACTCAAAGGACACTTTTGCAGAATAAATTGCTGAATTTGCATAAAATGAAAAGAGGGCGTAAATGCTGATATAATACACATTAAGGTACAGCTGATATAAAAAACAGATAAACTGGGAACGGGGAATGCAAGACACAGTATTATTGTTTTAAATCAGTCGTTATACCTGACCTATTATTAAAAAGTGTGTGAAAAGTGTGTGTTATAAAATGTGTGTGAATGTGTGAAAAATCCCCACCGAAAGTCAATGTTTCCTCGGCATTGAGATTTCGGTGGGGATTTTTTGATATAATATTATCTGATATCAGATGTATCAGAAGAATCCTGTTCAGCAGTTGTCAGGGCAAGCTCCAGAGAAGTGTCTGTGAAGAAGGTATTAGCATTATACAGGTACAGAATTTCCTGAACATTTTCAACCTGCATTAACTGCTCCAGATCTCCAAAGTAATAACGGGGATCAATCATTATGATCTTTCGGTAATGCTGAGCAAGAAATGGGATGAAGCTGTTTGCGTATGAATCCTTAAGCACAAGCAGTGTATTATCTGTTTCAGTAGGAGTACTGATCTTTATCTGAGCGTGGTTTCCACCAAAGAATAATGCATATTTATCTCTTGTCTCAAGTTTCTCGGTATCATAGAAGCTGGCACTTTTTTTCTGTTCGTCTACATAATTAACTACAGAAGAGAGCGCCTGATCTCCGGTGGGGAGAAATACATCGATCTCATCTTTTTCGCCGGAGCGGAAACCGCTTTTGGCAGACAGTGTTCCCTGAAAAGAACGGGTGACAGGTGCTTTGTCATAAGTGTCTGCTGAAGTATCAATTCCCATATCTTTGGCTGCCTTAAGATAGGCATAATAAGCACCTTGGGTAGTCCAGTGATGATCAGTGTGATAATAGAGGTCTTCCATTTTGTGATCTTTAAAAGTGCTGCGAACATCAATAAAGGTCACACCTGCATCGGTCAGGGAGGCAGAGAGGCTGTCAAGCCAGGAATTCTGATCCTGGACAGGGGCAAAAGCAGGAAGCCTGTCGCTCAGGATATTCACAGAATTTGGGGCGATCAGTGCATATTGTTTCAGATCAGAATGTTTTTGCGCAAAGTCAGTCATTGCTTTTACAGTGGCGTCATACTGTGTCTGATCAGGCGCTTTAAATTCTTCCATAAGATATCCGGATTTTCCAACGTATACGCCATTAGATTCTACTTTTCCCATCAGACGGTCAGTTCCGGCTTTCAGGGTAATCCACAGATCGCGAAGTGGAAACTGATCATTTTCATAGGTTTCAAATTGTTTTTCAAATCCGCCGGAAGCAATCTGACTGCCGTTTAAATGAGGCAGGGAAGAAAGTACGCGGTTTTCTTTTTCAGAAAATCCTCTGTCAGGAAGCACAATGCTCAGAATGAGTACGATCAAGGGGATAAATAAAAACAAAAGTCCCATTCTGTGGAAAAATAAACGATAATTTCTTAATGATTTTTTCATATTGTTTACCTTCTAAAATTTTGCATATAAAAATGGTGTGTAAGAGTTATAAACCATATAGGCAATCGATAATGCAAATAAAATAAGATTTATGATCACTGCAGCAACAGGTCTGCGTCTGACCAGACGCTTAAAGTACTGGTAAGGAGCAGGACGGCACATAAGAATACTGATCAGAAGAAGGATAAATCCTGTCTTGAGGTAGTAAAGTGCAGTTTTGTCTATGAAACCGGAAGCTCCGATCCCAAACATAGTTCCAAGGTAATGGCCAAGGGCACCAAAGTCTGTCTGGCTGAAGAATACCCATCCGATCATGACTACAAGCATAGTGTATACAGTGCAAAGCCAGGATGGTATTTTTTTCAGATATTTCTGAAGTACAAATTTTTCGAGTAAAAGGAAGAGTCCGTAATAAACACCCCATAGTACGAAATTCCAGCTTGCACCATGCCATAGACCGGTAAGTGCCCATACCACAAGGATATTTCGGATATGTTTCAGAGTGGAGACCCGATTACCGCCAAGCGGGATATAAATATAATCTCTGAACCAGCTTCCAAGAGAAATATGCCAGCGTCTCCAGAATTCAGAAACACTGGTGGAAATATAGGGATAATCAAAGTTCTTATTAAAATCAAATCCCAGCATTTTTCCCAGACCGATGGCCATATCCGAATAGCCGCTGAAGTCAAAATAAAGCTGCATTGTATAAGCCAGAATGCCAAGCCATGAAGTAAATACAGACATCTGTGGATGACCACAGATACTGCTGTATAAAACCGAGAGATTATCTGCCAGAAGAACTTTCTTTGCAAGACCTTTGACAAAAAGCTCTGCACCGATACCGAATTTGGAGATATTGATGGTGCGCTGCTTCAGCTGCGTCTCTATATCCGTATATCGTACGATTGGTCCGGCAGAGGTATAAGGAAACATTGTGCTGTATACGGCAAAGGCCAGGAAATTTCGCTGCGCACTGACCTTACTTAAATAAATATCAAAAAGATAGGACAAATTACGGAAAGTGTAGAAAGAAAGTCCTATCGGCAGCGAAAGTTCCGGATGAGGGATATGGATACCGATGATTCCTCCGATTGTGTTAAGTAAGAATCCATAATATTTAAAAAACACAAGTACTGCAAGATTTATAATGATCGAGAAGATCAGATTAATTTTCTGTTTCCTGTCATCATAATATAAACGTTCCAGTTCTGTACCCATATAATAGTTGAAGATACTGGAAAACAGCATGAGAATCACATATACAGGTTCTCCCCAGGCATAAAAGATCAGACTGCCCAAAAAAAGCAGCAGATTGCGGAGCTTTCCCGGTACCAGGTAGTAGATCAGCATGAAAACCGGAAGAAAGCAGAATATAAAAAATATACTGTTGAATACCATATTAAAAGTTCTCCAATCTGGATATTATGAATATTATAGTAATTCTCTTAACTGTATTTTCTCTTAACAGTATTATTAAGAGGACTGCCATAGTAATGGTTCTGCAGTCCATTAGCGTAAAATGCGGAACAGTTACGAGGATTAAAGTAAAATGCTTATATCATGGAAAGAAAGGCAGTGCGCCAGTTCTGTGCGTCTGCGCCGCACATATAATATACATAGTTTCCTTTTTTTCCAACAACTGCATTGTTCAGAAGAGCCATCTGATCTGTGCCATATCCCTCAAATACCTGCTTCTGACCGGAGAGATGGGCGTTTGCATTTTCAAGCAAAGTATTTGCCTGGGTATTGTCAGTGGCTTTCATAATACAGATTTCTTCTACTGCCATGGGTGAAGCGGCTTTGTAGAAGAAATAACCGTCAATATTGCGGTCATCTGTCTGATAATAATGTTTCAGATCAGAACGTGCTTCTTTATTCAAAGAAGTGATATCAGAATCCTGTTCCATAGTCTGTGCAATCTGTTCCATGGGTACATTCTTTGCGCTGTCGGAGGTATACAGGACAGTCAGATACGCGATAAGGAAAAGAACAAATGCACCTTTGATAAAAATATGTAAATAATTTTTCATGCCTTTAACCCCGCAATCTGTGCCATATTTGTCAGCCATTTGGGATAGTAGTCCTGAATCACATGTTCACCGTCCGGTTCATACAGATTCTCTGAACTGTCTGTTACAATCGTTGAATTGTCAATAAAGGTACATCCCATTTCCTGACAGAGTTTGATAAGTCCTTCATTATAATCAGGGTAATATCCAAGATCAGGAGTCTGTGCGATCGCTTCATCAGTAATCGGCAGAATGCAGTTGATATAAATTGGGACATCTGGTAAGGCTGTCTGGATTTTCTTTATCTGCGTCCTGTATGCATCAATAAATTCTGATGAAGCCGAACCATATATTTCCAGGTCGTTGGAACCAAATGCCATGAATACATGAGAGGGATTCAGAGCAATTGCCGTACTGATCTGATCATCGGCTGCACCTACATTTAATCCTCGTTTGCTGACTACCACATCCGTATCCAGATATCCGTATTCTACGATGGATTCTGTGATAGAGTCACCGATGATGACGTTTCCGGCAAAAACCTGTCGGATTTCTACATCACTTAACAGGGTAGATCCGGAACCGTCTGAAGCATCAGAACCGGAAGAAATGCCGGTTGTCTGTTTCAGAGCCTGAAGCTGTTCTTCTGTCTGTGAAATGTCTGAATTTTCCAGAGCCTGAAGGCGGGCTACATTTTCTTTACAGACAGAATCATTCTCATTTCCGCGGGTGCATAAAAAAATCACTGCACCGGCGAGTATAACACCGACAGGGATAAGAAATAAAACTTTATTCTTTGGTTGTTTTTTCAAAATAAATCCTTCCTATGGAAAAATATCCATTTTATGACATAGTTTTATTTATAGCAATACTCTCAAATGTATTATTTATGAGTATCGCTATAATTATAATACGCACTAAAAAAACTTCAAGGAAAAATTCACAAATTTTACACAAAGTCATGCAGTTGCCTGTGGACGAAGAGAAAGAAAGAAGTTATACTATTTTAGAAGAAATGGAATAGTATTTTTAACCGAATCAAGTAAGTCCCCTGCGGAGATTGCGAAAAGCAATAAGAGTGGGTGTGGACTTGCTATCATACAGTCAGGAGGAAAAGGTTATGGGGAAAAAAGTTTCTGATTTTTTAAAAAGCGAGATTTTATCATCGGTTTTTTATCTGGCATTTGGTCTGTGTCTGCTCCTGGTTCCGGACCAGACCGTAAACATTATCTGCAAGATTGTATTCGGACTGGTAATGATCGCTTCCGGTATTTATCATATTGTTATTTATACAGCTGAGAAGGAAAAGGCAACGATTCTTGATCTGTTTACAGGTGTGATCGTCATGGTGCTTGGAATTTTTCTTTTCTTTACACCGCAGATCGTGATCAAAATCCTGCCATATTTACTGGGAGCCTTGGTACTGGTTGACAGTATCTGGAAGATAAAGGGAAGTTACAGACTGAAAAAAGCCCATAGAGGACGCTGGAAGATTATTCTTATTGGCTGTCTGGTATTTATTGCGCTGGGTGTTTCCATGTTGCTCTATTCTTTTTTGAGTGTAACCCGGATGATCCTGTTTTCCGGAATTATTCTGACTGCTGATGGAGTGGCAGACATTGTATTTTTGATCATGATTCGTCTTGGAATGAAAAAATCCGAAAAACTCTGTGCTGAAAAAGAACAGGAAGAGAATGGCAAAGAGAAACCATGGGATGACCCGGCAGATGCAGGTCTGGACGAAAAAGTGCAGGATAAATCTTTAAATGAAGATGAAACAGAATGGAAGCAAGATACAGATTCTCAGGTTCAGGAAGCGGAGATGGAAATAGAAACCGGGAAGACTGCAGATGCAGCAGATGCAGACGCCATTCTGGATGCAGAGATGCAGACTCCGGATGAAGGCGTGGAAAGTCCCGGCAGAGAAATCCGGGAAATGCTGAAAAATCATGATGAACCGCTGGAAGAATGGAAGGACTGAGTGAAATATGCAGGAACAGAATCCCATTGTACTGATGAATTTCTCCGGAATTTACAGAGAAGAAGAATTCTGGAAAAACAGACAGGTATCCTGGATTGAGCTTCAGGATGTCTGTGGGACAAACTGCTATTGTGATGAGGAAGCAATCGCAGAGATTAATAAACGAACAGAAAATTATCCAACTGCCGGAATCCATTTTATTGATTCCGGCAATTATCACTATATGACAAGACTTTGGCTGACAAGAATGGATCAACCGTTCTGTCTGCTGGTATACGATAATCATACAGATATGCAGCCTCCGGCTTTTGGTGGGATTTTGTCGTGTGGAGGATGGATCGCGGCAGCGTTGGAGGAACTGGAGAATCTGAAATATGTGATCCTTGTGGGACCGGATGAAGCAGCCTATGAGCAGGTAGATGAGAATCTGAAGGACAGAGTGATATTTCTCTCCAGAGAGAAACTTCAGGTGATGAATGATGAAGAGAGAAACTGGTTTCTCAGGGAAACAGTCAGTGAAGTATGTAATTGGAGAAAATCGGAAGGTTTACAGGAAGATGCTGAAAAATTCCTTCCATTATATATATCTGTTGATAAAGATGTGCTTTGTACAGAGGATGCACAGACGACATGGAGCCAGGGGGATATGAGGCTGACAACTTTGGTGTCCGGTGTACAGACTGTATTGGAATGTGCAAAAGAAAGCAGTGGAAAGATTGCCGGTGTGGATATCTGCGGAGAAGCAGATGCGGAAGCGGTACATGAGAATGAAGCCAATGATTATGCAAATGAAAAATTGCTGGAGGTTTTTGAAGGTTTATTTGGGAAATCCGACTGTGAATAATAAATAAAATGAGAGAGTGACAGGAAGTATTTTAAGATTTGAGAGGATTTGAGACATGCATAATGAATTGTTGCATATAGGACCGTTGACGGTATATGGTTATGGATTTATGATTGCCATGGGAGTATTGGCTGCCTGGTTTGTGGCTGAGCAGAGAGCGCGTAAACTGAAACTTGCATGTGAACATATTTTTTATCTGGTAGTGTGGTGCGCCATTGGTGGATTTACATCTGCGAAGATTTTGTTCTGGATCACCAACTGGAGGGAATTTCTGCAGAATCCAAGGCAGATCATAGGATCAGATGGATTTGTGGTATATGGAGGAATCATCGGAGGAATTCTGGTGGGCTGGCTGTACTGCAGGATAAAGAAGTTGAAATTTCTGGAGTATTTTGATCTGATGATGCCATCCATTGCACTGGCACAGGGATTTGGCAGGATTGGATGCTTTCTGGCAGGCTGCTGTTATGGGAAAGAAACTTCAGGGCCTCTGGCGGTTACGTTTACAAATTCAGATTTTGCACCCAACAATGTTGCTCTGATCCCGACACAGATTTATTCCGGTTTTTTGGATTTTGCCCATTTTCTGCTGCTGCTTTATGTGGCAAAGCATAAGAAAGCAGATGGACAGGTGGCTGCCTGCTATCTTATTTTCTACAGTATAGGAAGATTTGTGATCGAATTTTTCAGAGGAGATATTGAAAGAGGAAGCGTAGGAGTATTGTCGACTTCGCAGTTTATCAGTATTTTTACAACTGTGGCTGGAATTATATTATTACTGACTGTTGTGAAGAAACAAAAGCAGGAAGCGAATATCAGTCTGAACAGTAAAGGTTAGAATTGTCATAAAGAGCATATATTGTGCATATCATGTATAAAAAATCCAGGGAGGACAGTAATGTTCGGACCTGACGATTTTGAAGTGCAGATACAGCAGGAAAACCCCCCGGGCATTTATGCTGAGCCGTCAATACCGCCGGCACAGGATGAAGAGTACGGGGATTTTATTGTAAAACATGGACAGAATATGGGTGGAAAATTTCTTCCTGTGAATGAATTGTTTGGAATTCTATATATTCCGCTGAATGAGATTGGTTCGCTGGAAATTAATTCCTATACGTATGCATCTTTGCCGAAGTGTTATACATTTATGGATGCGGATGCATTAAATTCATCCGGGATTACGCGGTTACATAATCATCCCTATCTGAAACTTCAGGGAGAGGGCACAGTGATCGCAGTGATTGATTCCGGGATTGATTATCTGAATCCAATCTTTCGAAACGGAGATGTAAGCCGTATTGCATATATCTGGGATCAGACAATTCCGGGAAATGAGGATGAACAGGTTCCTTATGGAAAGGTTTTTACCGGAGAGGAAATTAATCAGGCATTGCTGTCGGAGAATCCACAGGAGATTGTACCCTCATTGGATGAGAACGGACATGGTACAGCTATGGCAGGGCTGGCAGCAGGCAATTTTGTACCCACAGAAAATTTTTCAGGAGCAGCTCCGAAAGCAACGATCATTGTGGTGAAATTAAAGAAAGCAAAATCCTATCTGAGAAAATTTTACCAGTATCCGCCACAGGCACCGGTATTTCAGGAAGACGACATTATGCTGGGGATTTCTTTTGCAGTGAAGATGGCACAAGAGATGGGAATGCCGGTTTCCGTTTGTCTGGGACTTGGCACCAATCAGAGCGCACATGTTGGTGACAGTGAGCTGAGTCGATATGTAGATTATATTAATGAAGATTCTCAGGTATCAGTATCTGTGGCAGCAGGAAATGAGGGTGCAGCACAGCATCATTATACAGCAGAGTTGGACTATGTGAAAAATCAGGATACTGTTGAACTTCGTATTGCGGATAAAGAAGAAGGATTTTCCATGGAATTTTGGGGAGATCCGCCGGATGACTATGGGATATCGTTACAGTCACCGGCAGGAGAAAAGCTGTATGTGAGCAGTTCTCTTGGTGCAGGTACTCAGGAATTAAGTTTCATTTTTGTGGAGACGAAAGTGCTGGTCAATTACGTAAAGATGGAGCGGATGACCGGGAAACAGCTGATTTATTTTCGCTTCTTTCATCCGGCAGCAGGTATCTGGAAGGTAAATGTCAGTAAAAAAGGAATATCGGGAAGCAGGTTTCACATGTGGCTTCCGGTGCAAGGGCTGATTTCGCCGGATACTTATTTTCTGGAGTCTACACCTTATATAACTGTTACTGCACCTGGGGATTCAACCAGAGGTATTACGGCAACAGCTTATCAGTATCTGGATAACAGTCTGTATTTTCAGGCTGGGCGAGGGTTTACTCCAAATAACCAGGTGACACCTGATCTGGCAGCACCGGGAGTAGATCTGCTCATTCCATTGCCGGGAGGGGCGTTTGGAAAGGCTTCGGGGAGCAGTCTTTCTTCGGCTGTTGTTGCAGGAGCAGCAGCATTGGTGCAGGAATGGGCGATCGTGAGAGGAAATATTCCTTATGCATCGGGAAATACGGTGAAGTTTTATCTGCAGAAAGGGGCAGTGAGAGAAGAACAGATGGAATACCCCAATCCGGGATGGGGATATGGAAGACTGGATCTGTATCGGACATTTGAGATTATAAACTGAAAGGTTTATGAAATACTGGAAAATACATATAAAAGATAAAATAATAACCAAATTTTAAGAGTAAATATTGTATAGTTTTAGACCAAAAATAATTAGGCTGTCTAATTGTTTTTTTGGACAAAAAATGTTACAATCGTACAAAAGAAATTGGGAGGCAATTATGAAGAGAGGCAGTATTTTTGAAACTGACGGAATCCCCCGCATGAGTGAGGCTTTACCCCTTGCCATGCAGCATGTCGTAGCTATGATCGTTGGCTGTGTCACACCGGCGATCATCGTTTCCGGAGCAGTTCCAGGCGGACTCTCCAGAGAAGACCAGGTTATCCTGATCCAGTCGGCACTGGTCATTGCAGCATTGTCAACTTTGCTTCAGCTGTTTCCGATTGGCGGAAAGGCGAAATTTGCAATTGGCTCAGGCCTGCCTATTATCATGGGTGTCAGCTTTGCTTACGTGCCAAGTATGCAGGCGATAGCGGAATCGTATGGAATAGCAGCAATCATGGGTGCGGAGATTGTTGGTGGTGTCGTAGCAGTTGTTATGGGTTTGCTGGTCAAGAAGATTCGGGTATTTTTCCCGCCGCTAATAACAGGAACAGTTGTATTTACCATCGGTCTTTCCCTGTATCCGACTGCCATTAATTATATGGCAGGCGGTACCAGCAGTCCGAATTACGGATCCTGGCAGAACTGGGCAATTGCATTTTTCACGCTGATCGTTGTTACAGCTCTGAATCATTTTGGAAAGGGAATCTGGAAACTGGCATCTATTCTGATCGGTATTATAGTGGGATATCTGGTTTCTATTCCGTTTGGAATGGTAGATTTCTCAAGCATAGGGGAAGCAGGTGTCTGTCAGCTTCCATCTCTGATGCATTTTGGAGTACAGTTTGAGCCGTCTTCTTGTGTTGCACTGGGAATTTTATTTGCTATCAACTCTATTCAGGCAATCGGTGATTATTCAGCGACTACGATCGGAGCTATGGACAGAACACCTAAGGATGATGAACTGCAGCGTGGAATCGTTGGTTATGGTCTTTCTAACGTTGTAGGCGCATTGCTCGGCGGACTTCCCACAGCAACATACAGCCAGAACGTTGGTATTGTTACAACTACAAAGGTTATCAACCGTTGGGTACTGGGACTTGCAGCTGCAATTCTCGGTATAGCAGGTCTGGTTCCGAAATTCTCAGCTATCCTGACAACGATTCCTCAGTGTGTACTGGGTGGTGCAACTGTGTCTGTATTTGCATCGATCGCAATGACAGGTATGAAGCTGGTTGCTTCTGCTGAGATGGATTACCGTAATTCATCTATCGTAGGACTTGCAGCTGCACTGGGAATGGGTGTATCTCAGGCAACAGCTGCACTTGCAAGCTTTCCCACATGGGTAACAACAATTTTCGGTAAATCACCGGTTGTCCTTGCAACTATTATTGCAGTAATGCTTAATGTGATCCTTCCGAAAACACGGGATGAGCAGAAAGAAGAGGCAAAAAAAAAGATTAAAATAGAACAGAAACTGGAAGAAGACCACAGGGAATTCGGGGAATAAAAACAGAAACTGAATATGGGAAATATAAGGTGTGCTTTCACAGGGGGATGTGGGAACACACCTTTTTATTGAATTGCTATGGAAGGCAGTTGTATGATATAATGAAAAGCAATCACATTAAATCAAACGATACAGGAGGTTTCTTATGTCCAGAAAGAATCTGATCGTCGGTCAGTCCGGCGGTCCTACCGCAGTAATTAACAGCAGCCTTTACGGAGTTGTATCCGAGGGAATGCGTCATCCGGAAGCTATTGAGCATGTTTACGGAATGATAAACGGAATTGAAGGATTTTTAAATGGAACAGTTCTTGACTTTGCCGAAGCACTTCCGGGAGAGAAACTTGACGGTCTGAAAGTCACACCAGGTGCTTATCTTGGTTCCTGCCGCTATAAATTGCCGGAATCACTGGAAGATCCGGTTTATCCAAGACTTTTTAAAAAATTTGAAGAAATGAATATTGGCTGGTTTTTCTATATCGGTGGAAATGATTCCATGGATACGGTGAGCAAACTTTCCCGTTATGCTGCGCAGACAGGCAGTGATATCCGTATCCTCGGAGAACCAAAAACAATCGACAATGATCTGATCCACACAGACCATACTCCGGGATTTGGAAGTGCAGCCAGATATGTAGCTTCTACAGTCCGCGAGATTACCATAGATGCAAATGTTTATGAAAAGAAATCCGTAACGATTATAGAAATTATGGGCCGCCACGCAGGATGGCTCACTGCTGCATCTGCACTTGCCCGCAAATATACAGGAGACAACCCTCTTCTCATCTACCTTCCGGAAACAGCCTTTGACCAGGAAGAATTTCTTAAAGCAGTAGAGAACTCCTTTGAGAAAAACTGCAATGTCATTGTCTGCGTATCAGAAGGAATCCATGACGACAAGGGCACATTTATCTGTGAATACGACAATTCCGTAGGCACTGATACCTTTGGACACAAAATGCTGGCAGGCTGTGGTAAATATCTCGAAAACCTTGTCAGAAACCGCCTCGGTGTAAAAGCCCGTTCTGTAGAACTCAACGTCAGCCAGCGTTGCTCTGCATCTATGATGTCCGCCACAGACCAGCAGGAAGCCATCAAAGCCGGAGAATTCGGCGTACAGGCAGCCCTCAACGGCGAAACAGGAAAAATGATCTCATTTATCCGCAAAGAAACCTCTGACGGAACCTATATCATGGAATGTGGTCTTGAAGACGTCAATGCCATCTGCAACGAAGAAAAAACAGTTCCATCAGAGTGGATCACAGAAGACGGATCTGACGTCACTGAAGCCTTCATAAACTACGCCCGCCCTCTGATCCAGGGAACAGTACAGATCCCCTGTGGCGAAGACGGCCTCCCGGCATTCGTATACCGAAAATAGTATAGATTGACGGACGCGCAGGAAAATTAATTGTCTGGCGTGCGGTTTCGGACACTAAGATATTCTAAGGCGATAAAAATCTGCTAAAAGCATGAGCCCGCAGGGTCAAACTCGCTGTCGCTCAGACAGTGACCCTGTGGGCTCATAACGCATATTTTTATCGTCTAAGAATATCTAAGTATCCTGCAAATGCACGCCAGACAATTAATTTTCCTGCGCTGTTATAATATATATCAGTAGATTGCAAATATAAAGATAACTGTTTCGCAGTTTATTATCGGATACTATAAACAAAATCACATATTATAATAAGCCGCATACACTCCATTCATATCCAACAGCTCTTCATGTGTCCCCCTCTCAGCAATCCCATCCTCAGTGATCACAATAATCTCATCCGCATCCCTGATCGTAGAAAGTCTGTGCGCAATGGTAATAGTAGTACGGTTCTGTGAAAGCTCTTCAAGACTTCTCTGAATCCATCGTTCACTCTCATTATCCAGAGCGCTCGTAGCTTCATCAAGGATCAGGATCGGCGGATTCTTCAGGAACACACGTGCAATGGAAATCCTCTGTTTCTGACCGCCCGAAAGTCTTGTTCCGCGTTCTCCGACATAGGTATCATACTGCTGTGGAAGTTCCATAATAAAATCATGAATGCTTGCCCGCTTTGCAGCTGCAATAATCTCTTCATCAGAAGCTCCCGGTTTTCCATATGCAATATTATCCCGGATCGTACCGTCAAACAGATAGACATCCTGCTGTACAGTTCCGATATTATTTCTGAGACTCTTCAGAGTCAGACTGCGGATATCTTTTCCATCAACAGTGATCCGTCCCTCTGTTACATCATAAAAGCGTGGCAGAAGAGAACAGATAGTAGTTTTCCCGCCACCTGACGGACCCACAAGTGCCACAGACTTTCCGGCAGGGATATCAATAGAGATATCACTGAGAACAGGGGTATTATCGTCACTGTAATGAAAAGATACATGCTCATAGCTTACATGTCCCTTCACATCAGTAAGTTCTCTGGCATCCGGAGCGTCTGTGATCTCTGACTCTGTTTCCATAACATCAAGGAAACGGCGGAAGCCTGAAAGACCCTTTTGCATCATTTCTACCAACTCGACCAGAATCTGGATCGGACTGATAAAGATTCCGATATAAAGTGCATACATGGCAAGATCTGCAGTCTGCATTTCTCCGTTGGCAATAAGATAACCGCCATACACCAGAGTGACCAGATACATCATTCCCTGAAAGAACAGATTAGAGCTCATAAAGCTTCCCATACAGCGATAATTATCACGCTTTGAAAGCAGAAAAGCTTCATTGCTTTTTTTGAATTTGTTATGTTCAATATCTTCATTTGCAAAGGACTGTACCACACGGATACCGGAAAGTGTGTCCTGGAGACTTGCATTGACATCCCCGATCTTACGTCTGTTTTCCATAAAAGTTGCCTGCATTCGGGCATTCTGCTTAAAGGAAAACCAAAACATAACAATAACAAGGATGATCAGTGGAAATGCCAGTTTCTTATTGATAAAGAAAAGAAAGACAAAAGCACCGATGATCTTTACCAGAGAGATAAAAAGGTTTTCAGGACCATGGTGTGCAAACTCGGAAATATCAAAAAGATCACTGACCAGCTTGCTCATCATCTGACCGGAATTATTCTGACTGTAATAGGAAAATGAAAGCTGCTGGTAATGATCAAATAATTTCTGCCGCATATCCCGTTCCATATTTGCTCCCATCATGTGTCCCTGGCAGGTTACATAATATTTGCAGAGACATTGGATCACATACATAAGAAAGAGTCCTCCTGCGATCACAGGCAGTGCATGAAGAATCCTTGACTGATCCTGAGTGAACAGTGTTTTTGTCATAGTCCGCAGGATCTGAGGATATGCCAGATCTATCAGACTGATCACGGCAGCACATATCAGATCAATAAAAAAGACCGTCTTATACGGACCATAGTAGTGGATGAATTTTTTGATAGTATTCATAAGATAAAATCCTTTCATCTGTGATAGAATATATATGATTTTATAGTAACATAACAGAAAGGAAAGTCAATAGAGGGGCAGGAACAGGACTTTAAAATGAAGCTTTTTTGTGTTATATTGTGGTTATGGTAATTTCACAGGAGAGGAAGATGATCTGATGCAGGACAGAAAGCTTGAACAGGCTCTGGAGATTTATTTTCAGGAAAATCCGGACAGAGAGTCCGATAAATATCAGGAGATACAGAAATACCTGAAGCTCAGAATACGTTCTGTAATGGAGCTTCTGATAGAGAATGAGGATACAGAAAGGATGGAGCAGATCGAGAAATGCGGATGGTTTTCCGCAAATGAGCTGGAGAATTTTATAAGATGTGCACAGGAAAAAGCAAAGCTGCGTTCTCTGGTATGGCTGCTTCATCTGAAAGATAAAAAATATGGATACCAAAAAAAAGACTTTTCACTGTAAAACAACAACAGAGCAGGAACTTACCGGAAAAAAAATCCTGCAAAACTGCAGAAATCAATTATATCTGGACTTTCCTTATCTGGACGGGGCATTTACAAGTCTGGAATACAAAGCAGACAGCAGCATTGATACAATTGGGACAGACGGGGAGCTGATTTATTTTAATCCGGTATTTCTTATGAAAAAATATCTGGAAGATCCGGCAGCAGTAAGAAGAGGATATCTGCACATGCTGCTTCACTGTCTGTACCTTCATATTTTCATGGAACCTGACAGAGATTCCGGTGAATGGGACAGGGAATGCGACTGTTTTGTAGAGCAGCTGATCGACAAGGCTGTCGGAGAAGGCAAAATCAGCTTGAAGAAAAGAAAATCAGATGATACACAGGTGAACACAAATACTTTTGATGATCACATATTCTGGCAGAGAACTGCCGGACGGGCATCAGGAGGCAGGAGAACAAAGGAAAAATGGGAACATATCCTTGCTTATACCTCACAGAATAAGACCGGTATGCAAAGCAGGGCAGGGACTCAGACAAACGATCAGCAGGAAGAACTGGATGAGATCTACCGCAGTAAATATGATTACCGGAAATTTCTGAAGCAGTTCTGCAGACTGCGGGAGGAAGTGGAGCTGGATACGGAGAGCTTTGATTATATTTTTTACAGCTTTGGAATGGAACATTATGGAAATATTCCATTGATAGAACCGTTGGAGTATAAAGAAGTAAACCGTCTGGAGGAACTGGTGATCGCCATTGACACATCCGGTTCATGTTCAGGAGAAACTGTACAGAGATTTCTGGGTGAAACCTATGGGATTTTAAGTGAAAAAGAGAATTTTTTCAGCAGGATGAAGGTATATATCGTCCAGTGCGACTGTTTTATCCAGAAAGTGGATGTGATCCATTCTGAGGAAGAGTGGAAGGAATACATCCGGAACGTTAAGATCCAGGGCAGGGGAGGTACAGATTTCCGCCCTGTATTTGAATTGATCCGTCAGGAAAAAGAGAGAAAAGAACTGAAGAATCTCAGAGCACTGATCTATTTTACAGATGGTGACGGGATTTATCCGGGACAAAAGCCGGATTATGAGACTGCATTTGTATTTCTGAAACGGACGGACAAGATGAAACTGGTGCCGCCATGGGCGAAATGTCTGATCACAGGAATGGGGCAAACTGCGGAGCAGATGTCAGTTTGAGTAAATAATGTTACTGTTCACTGGTAATATCCCGCGAGGTGTTTTTTGTGAGCGAAGGTCACAGAAAACCCGAGACATACCGCGCGAATTTATGCGATTAGCATAAATTCTGTGCATCGCGAAGCGTGTTGCTGGGAACGGAGTGAACAGTAACTAAATAATTAGCAGGAGTATGATAATAAAATGAACATACAGGAAGCAAAAACAGAAATCTGTAATACACTTCGCGCATATCTGGCGAAGGATGAGAATGGATATTATACTTATCCTCTGATCCGTCAGAGACCGCTGTTGCTGATCGGTCCGCCGGGAATCGGCAAAACTGCCATTATGGAACAGGCGGCAGCAGAGTGCGGTGTGGGACTTGTAGCCTACACCATTACCCATCACACCCGTCAGAGTGCCATCGGTCTTCCGGAGATCGTTAAACGGAATTACGGTGGAAAAGGAATGATGGTGACAGATTACACAATGAGTGAGATCGTGGCATCTGTCTATGATTGTATGGAGAATACAGGCAGGAAAGAGGGAATCCTGTTTATTGATGAGATCAACTGTGTGTCTGAAACCCTGGCACCGGCAATGCTGGCACTTCTCCAGAATAAAACCTTTGGAAGTCATAAGATTCCGGAAGGCTGGATTCTGGTAGCAGCGGGAAATCCACCGGAGTATAATAAATCTGTCAGGGAATTTGATATTGTCACACTCGACCGTGTCCGTAAGCTTACAATTGAGCCTGACTGCGATATCTGGCTGAAATATGCAGGACAGCAGAAGGTGCACCAGGCGATCATTTCTTATCTGTCTGTGAAGAAAAACAATTTCTATGCGGTGGAGAATACAGTAGACGGTAAATTCTTTGTGACTGCCAGAGGCTGGGAGGATCTTTCAAGACTTCTGCAAAGCTATGAAAAGCTGGGGATCGGGATCAGTGAGGAACTGGTGGAGGAATTTCTCCAGAAAGAGGAAACAGCCAGAGATTTTGCAGGTTTTTATCAGTTATATACAAAGTATGGGGAAGATTATGAAATCCCGTCGATCCTGTCCGGAAATCTGAGCCGGGAGAATCTGGCGCTGAAGGAGAAGATGGCTGCAGATGGAGCTTTTGAGGAGCGTTTTGCAGTTGTAAATCTGATTCTGGGGGCATTGAGAGAAAAAGCGGAAGAATACGGACAGGCAGATCATCAGCTTGAGGTACTCTATGAGATGCTTCTGCATCTGAGAACTCAGGTGAGAAAGAATGCTGAGGAAGAGAAGCTGGGAATTTCATTGCTTGAAGAATTTGTGCAGGAACAGGAAAACAGTCTGCAGATCAAAGTAAAGATGGAACTGATCTCAGTAAGAGAACAGAAATATAAGGAGACGGCAATCCGCAGGCTGAGGGAATATATTCTGACAGCAAAGAAAGAACATGTGCGGTCAGCTGAAAATGGATTTAAGCGGATCAGTAAATGTTTTGAAAAAGAAGCAGTATGCAGAGAAGATATGATCCAGAAACTCCAGGGAGAACTGCAGAATGCCTTTTCATTTATTAAAGAGAGCTTTGGCGAAAATCAGGAAATGCTGCTTTTCGTGACAGGGATCACAGCGGATAAGTCAATGACTTCGTTTATTGCCGGAAATGGCTGTCCGGCATATTTTGAACACAGCGAGATGCTTTTATATAATAAAGAAGAAAATGAACTGCGAAAAGCGTGTCTGGAGGCAGTGCATGATGGATTACAGGAAGAATGATGTGACCGGGTATAATAGTCTGTCACAGACAGCGGTTGGAAACGGATGTCTGTATATTATATAGAAGTCAATCAGACAGCAGCTGATACATAGCAGCAATGTGCTGCGGAAATGGAGGAAGAATGTCAGAAAAACAGCCTAAAAAAAAGAAGACAGCAGGGGATGTTGTGTTGACGGTTGTTCTGATCGCAGCAATCTGTATATTCTGTTATGCAGGATATAATCTGTTTCATATTTATACAGAATATAAGAAAGGTACGGATGAGTACAATTCAATCACACAGATGGCAGTAACAGAACGAGATCCGGATGGAGAAGCAGCAGGGCCGGAGGCAGGCAGTGAACTGAAAGCGCCTATGGATATTGACTTTGCATCTCTTAAAAGTGTAAATGATGATGTAGTGGGATGGATTTATGTGGAAGCAGTGCCGGATATCAATTATCCCATTGTGCATGGCAGAGACAATGAAACTTATCTTCACAGAACCTATGAGAAGAATTACAATTTTGCAGGTACTATCTTTGTGGATTATGAAAACAAAGGGGATTTCAGTGACTGTAATACGATCGTGTATGGCCATAATATGAAAAATGGTTCCATGTTTGCTCAGCTTAAGAAGTTTACACAGGATGAAGAGACTTATAAGAAGAGCAAATATTTCTGGATCTTTACACCTGAGAAAAACTACAGGTATGAGATTATCTCTGCGTACACCACAGGTGTGAACAGTGATACCTATACACTGTTTAAGGGACCTGGTGAGGAATTTGAAAAATATCTGGAGAAGATCAGAGGATATTCCGAGATTCAGACAGATGCAGAAGGAATGAACATAAAGGACAAGATCATTACTCTGTCTACCTGTACAGGAAACGAGGCAACCCGTTATGTTGTCCAGGGAAAACGTGTGGATACACTTGATGTCGGGCAGTAGAATTATGAAGAGCAGTTACCTGAATCAGAAGAAAATCGTATTGCTGTAAAAGCAGACGATAAAAATTCAGATGATAAAATTTCAGTAACAGTGTTTTGAAAAAATAAAGGAGGAATTCTAAATGGCAGGAGAAGTTGAGAGATTACAGGAACTTGTAGACAAATATGACAATATTGTCTTCTTCGGTGGAGCAGGTGTTTCCACAGAGAGCGGAATCCCGGATTTCAGAAGTCAGGACGGACTTTATCATCAGAAATATGACTATCCTCCGGAAACGATCTTAAGCCATACATTCTTTATGAGAAAGCCGGAAGAATTTTTCAAATTCTACAGAGACAAGATGCTTTGTGACACTGCAAAACCAAATGCAGCACATCTGAAGCTGGCAGAACTGGAACAGGCAGGAAAACTGAAAGCAGTTATCACCCAGAATATCGACAATCTGCATCAGATGGCGGGTAGTAAGAAAGTGCTGGAGCTTCATGGAAGTGTATACCGCAATTACTGCATGAAGTGTCACAGATTTTATGATTTTGCCCACATGAAAGCATCCACAGGTGTTCCGAGATGCGAATGTGGTGGAATTATCAAGCCGGATGTGGTATTGTATGAAGAAGGTCTGGACAATCAGACGATCAATGAAGCAGTGAAGGCAATCTCAGAGGCACAGGTGCTGATCATAGGGGGAACTTCCCTGGCTGTTTACCCGGCAGCAGGACTGATCGATTACTTCCGGGGAGAGCACCTTGTAGTGATCAACAAATCCCCGACTCCGAGAGACAGATATGCAGACCTTCTGATCCAGGGGCCGATCGGACAGGTATTTTCACAGATTCACTGTTAGTGTCAAAGTTATATAAGAGGAGTAAGAGATTATGGGACTTCCCTATGAAGTTGGTGATATTGTTACATTAAAGAAAGTCCATCCCTGCGGAAGCAGAGACTGGGAAATCTTAAGGGTAGGTGCTGATTTCCGCCTGAAATGTACAGGATGCGGACATCAGATCATGGTACCGCGCAAGATGGTTGAGAAAAATACTAAAAATTTGATAAAAAAAGAAAAATAGTACTTTACAGACACGAAAAACTATGTTAGAATCAACACTCGTGATATATTTTATATCCTTGCTCTTTGACAGGCAAAGGGCCAACAGACCATAAGGAGGTAAAGCAAGACATGAACAAGTACGAGTTAGCATTAGTTGTTAGTGCAAAAGTTGAAGACGAAGTACGTGATGCAGTTGTTGAGAAAGCAAAAGGATACATCACACGTTACAACGGCACTATCACAGAAGTAGAAGAATGGGGTAAGAAAAAATTAGCTTACGAAATTCAGAAAATGCATGAAGGCTTCTACTATTTCATTCAGTTTGAAGCAGACGCACAGTGCCCGGCGGAAGTTGAAAGACACGTTCGCATCATGGACAATGTATTAAGATACTTAGTCGTAAGAAAAGACGCATAATCTTATACAGGGTGGATTTTAGAAGGCACCATTAATTGATCCGTTCAACCATTCAAAGCAGAAACGAAGAGGTATTTATATGAACAAAGTAATTTTAATGGGACGCTTAACAAGAGATCCTGAGGTGAGATATTCCGCAGGAGAGAATGCATTGGCAATTGCCAGATATACACTGGCAGTAGACAGAAGATTCCGCCGTGACGGTGAAGCAACAGCAGACTTTATCAGTTGTGTATCCTTTGGACGTACAGCCGAGTTTGCTGAGAAGTATTTCCGTCAGGGACTTAAGATCATTGTTTCAGGACGCATTCAGACAGGCAGCTACACCAATCGTGATGGCCAGAAGGTTTATACCACAGAGGTAGTAGTTGAGGAACAGGAGTTTGCTGAGAGCAAGGCGGCCAGCGATAATTACGCAGCTTCCCATCCTCAGACATCATCCCCTGCACCTGCACCATCCATGCCGGCTCCGGGAGCAGCCAGTGCAGACGGTTTCATGAACATTCCGGATGGAATTGATGAAGAACTGCCGTTTATTTAATACAAACTGATAGAATAAAATAGGAGGAAAGCAATCATGGCTTACAATAGAGGCGAAAGACCAGACTCTCCAATGAAGAGAAGAGGCGGCCGCAGAAGAAAAAAAGTTTGTGTATTCTGTGGTAAAGAGAATAACGAGATCGACTACAAGGATGTAGCAAAATTAAGAAAATATGTTTCTGAAAGAGGAAAAATCCTTCCAAGAAGAATTACAGGAAACTGTGCAAAACATCAGAGAGCACTGACAGTTGCTATCAAGAGAGCACGTCATATGTCTATGATGCCATACATCCAGGACTAATTCTGAAGATGATAAATGCTGCTCCGCATTTGGCGGAGCAGCATTTTTGCATTATTTACGAGAATTGCTATAGAACAGAATGAACAGTAACACAATAACCATTATTTTTGTGCGTTCTTCTGTTGCTATGGTAAATTCTGTTCAAATCTGTTATAATATGATTCAAAGGGCGTTTTTCACAGAACCTGCCTATATGCAGCACATTTGCTGTGTACAGGCGAAACAAATAGAATGATGAAGAACGGAAAGAAAGATATGAGTGATAAACTGAAATTAAAAGGGCATATGAAAGCATTCATGCGGTGGCCTCTGATTCTCTCGGCTTTACTGATCGTACTTAATATCTGGGTATATTTTGTCAGCGTGAAGGCTGGTATTATTGTGTCAGGTGGAATCCTGATTTATGTGGGATGTGCAGTAATAATACTCCGATGCCACAGACCGTTCATTGTAAATGAACTGATAGCCTTTGCCAATCAGTATGATTCGCTTGAAAAGAGAATCCTTGAAGAACTGGCATTGCCCTATGCCATTATGGATATGAATGGCAGAATGATCTGGTCCAACAAAGTATTTGCGGAGCTTACAGGTAAAGATCAGTTTTATAAGAAAAATGTCAGCACTGTTTTTCCGGATGTAACAGCTGACAAATTACCGGTCGCAGATAAGAAAGAGACTGCTGAGATCAGTACTCGATTTGGAGAGAAGACTTATCGTATTTCCATGCAGAGGGTGTCTCTTGGTGAAGTGGTTGCCAAAAGTGAGTTTCTGGAGAATTCAAACAGGAATGCCAGCCTGATCGCCATGTATCTGTATGACGATACAGAACTGAAGTCTTACATTAAAAAGAATGAAGACAATAAGCTTGTTGTAGCGTTGGCTTATCTGGATAACTATGAGGAAGCACTTGAGAGTGTAGAGGATGTGAGACGTTCACTTCTGATTGCTCTGATTGACCGGAAGATTACGAAATATTTTTCCAATTTCGATGGTCTTGTAAAGAAACTTGAGAAGGACAAATATTTCCTGATCATGCGCCAGAGTTCGCTTGAGGCTCTGAAAGAACAGAGATTTCATATTCTGGACGAGGTTAAAACAGTTAATATCGGAAATGAGATGGCGATCACTTTGAGTATTGGTGTGGGACTGAATGCCTCCACGTATATTCAAAATTATGAGTATTCACGTATTGCTATAGAGATGGCACTTGGACGTGGCGGTGATCAGGTTGTTATTAAGAATGGAAATAATATTACCTATTACGGCGGAAAGACTCAGCAGATGGAGAAGAATACCCGCGTAAAAGCCAGGGTAAAAGCGCAGGCACTGAAAGAGTTTATGAGTACGAAAGACAGAGTCGTTGTCATGGGACATAAAATCACAGATGTGGATGCGTTGGGAGCAGCAATCGGTATTTTTCGTGCAGGTAAAACACTTGGAAAATCTGTCAGTATTGTAGTGAATGATCCGACAAAATCTATCAGACCGTTGATCGCAGGATATGTGAATAATCCAGACTACGAGCCATCTATGTTTGTGGACAGCGAGCAGGCTAAAGATATGGTAGATAACAATACAGTGGTGGTTGTAGTTGATACTAACAGACCAAGCTATACGGAATGCGAGGAGCTTCTGCACATGACAAAGACAATTGTTGTGCTGGATCATCACAGGCGGGGAAGCGAAGTGATAGAGAATGCGGTGCTTTCCTATGTGGAGCCTTATGCATCCTCAGCCTGTGAGATGGTAGCAGAGATCCTGCAGTATTTCTCGGATGACCTGCGTATCCGCAATATGGAGGCTGACTGTCTCTATGCGGGAATTATGATCGATACAAACAATTTTACTACAAGAGCAGGTGTACGTACCTTTGAGGCTGCTGCATTCTTAAGAAGGAGTGGAGCAGACGTGACCAGAGTACGTAAACTGTTAAGGGATGATCTGAAATCTTATCAGGCACGTGCAGAAGCAGTGAGAACTGCACAGATTTACAGAGAATGCTATGCCATTGCCAGATGTCCAAGTGAAAATCTGGACAGTCCTACAGTTATAGGAGCACAGGCAGCCAATGAGCTTCTGAATATTGCAGGGGTTAAGGCATCGTTTGTACTGACTCAGTACAATAATGAAGTTTATATCAGTGCCAGGGCTATTGACGAAGTCAATGTACAGGTAATGATGGAAAAGATGGGCGGAGGCGGTCATATGAATATTGCCGGTGCCCAGGTCAAGGCTTCTCCGGATGAGGTGGAGAGAATGCTTAAAGACATCATAGATCAGGAATATCAGGAGGAAAACACAAAATGAAAGTAATCTTACTTGAAGACGTAAAAGCACTTGGAAAAAAGGGACAGATCGTAAATGTAAGTGACGGATATGCAAGAAACATGATCCTTCCTAAGAAACTGGGGCTGGAGGCAACTCCTAAGAATTTAAATGATCTGAAACTTCAGAAAGCAAACGAAGAGAAGGTCGCAAAAGAAGTATATGAAGCAGCACAGGCATTTGCAAAGGATCTCGAGACAAAAGAAATCATCCTTACACTGAAAACAGGAGAAGGCGGAAGAACCTTTGGTTCCGTTTCTTCCAAAGAAATCTCTGAAGCAGCAAAGAAACAGTTGAATCTTGACATTGATAAAAAGAAACTGCAGCTTCCTGAGCCAATCCGTACACTTGGTGTTACCCAGGTGCCTGTCAGATTACATCCTAAGGTAACAGGAACTCTTAAAGTATGGGTAAAAGAAGCATAAGTCTTCCGGAGGGATAAAGAATGGAAGAAGCGCTGATTAAAAGAATACTCCCCCACAGTATAGAGGCAGAGCAGTCTGTAATCGGCTCAATGATCCTGGACAGAGATGCAATCCTTGTGGCATCTGAGATACTTACCAGTGATGATTTTTATCAGAAACAATATGGCATCATCTTTGATGCAATGGTGGAATTGTGTAATGAAGGGAAACCGGTAGATCTGGTGACCCTTCAGAATCGTTTAAAGGAGAAAGAACTCCCGCCGGATATCAGCAGTATGGAATATGTAAGAGATCTGATCTCAGCGGTTCCTACTTCTGCAAATGTGAAGTACTACGCAAAGATCGTCAGTGAGAAAGCAGTCCTTCGCAGACTTATCAAGGCAAATGAAGAGATTGCCAACACCTGCTATCTGGAGAAGGAGAATACAGAGATTATTCTGGAAGAAGCAGAAAAAAAACTGTTCAATATTCTCCAGAGACGCAACAATGAAGAATATGTTCCAATCCAGCAGGTAGTTCTGAATGCCATTAATAACATTGAGAAAGCGTCTAAGCTTAAGGGTTCTGTAACAGGTATTCCCACAGGCTTTATGGATCTGGATTATAAAACATCCGGTATGCATCCTTCTGATCTGGTGCTGATCGCAGCCCGTCCTTCCATGGGGAAAACAGCCTTTGTACTGAACATTGCACAGTATATGGCATTCCGAAAGGATGTCACAGTTGCCATATTCAGTCTGGAAATGTCAAAGGAACAGCTGGTGAACCGACTTCTGGCAATGGAATCTCATGTAGATTCCCAGAATATGAGAACAGGTAATCTGAAAGACGAGGACTGGACAAAACTGGTAGAAGGAGCAGATATTATCGGTAAATCTAATCTGATCATTGATGACACGCCGGGTATTTCCATTGCGGAAATGCGCTCCAAATGCAGGAAATATAAGCTGGAACATAATCTCGGGATTATCATGATCGACTATCTGCAGCTGATGAGCGGAAGTGGAAAAAGTGATTCCAGACAGCAGGAAATTTCAGATATTTCCCGTTCTCTGAAAGCTCTTGCCAGAGAGCTGAATGTGCCGGTGATCGCATTGTCTCAGCTCAGCCGTGCGGTGGAACAGCGTCCGGATCACAGACCAATGCTTTCGGATCTTCGAGAATCCGGAGCCATTGAGCAGGATGCTGATGTGGTAATGTTTATCTACAGAGATGACTATTATCATAAGGATACAGAGAAGAAGGACATTGCAGAGATCATCATTGCCAAACAGAGAAACGGTCCCATCGGAACAGTAGAACTGGTATGGCTGCCGAGATATACACAGTTTGTGAATATGAAGAAATAATCTATTTCAGAGGAGTTTGATCTTTGACTTGAATAATATTATAGCAATCCTCTAAAATAATGCATCTTAATCCAGCTCATCAGAGTGTGAAATCCTGCTGAATTGTCTTAAATGCATTATTTACGAGGATTGCTATAGAAAAATTTCACAGGGAAACAGTATCAGGGGGGAGAATCCGGTACTGTTTCCCTGTTTTTTGTGTCAAAATAAAGTTTTATAGGGAAGTTTGTAAATCGAAACTTCTTGCAATCTCGGTATGGCGTTTTATAATAAATATACATGATATCAGGATTACGACAGCTGTTTTTACAGTGCAGTGGTTCAATGATATCAGGTGATAGATTGAGTTGTTGATATGCATCAGTGGTTTCTGATGAAAAAAATGGACTCAAAAGGAGGAGGGGCAGCATGGAGCAGCGGTATACTGTGACTCAGACCGCAGAAATCCTTGGCGTGAGGGCATCGGTCCTCCGGTACTGGGAGGAAGAACTGGAACTGAGGATATGCAGGAATGAGCAGGGACATCGTTACTATACAGGAAATGATATTACGCTTCTGGCTAATATAAAGGAACTAAAGAAAAGAGGACTTGCCCTGAGAGCAATCAAAGAACTGGTTCCAAGAATTTCAAGGACTGCACCCGGGACTACTGCGAGCAAAGTGAAGCTTCTTGAAGATGAACAGCCTGAGAGGGAAAAAATACTTGAATTTCAGAAAATCATGGAACGTCTGATTGCTCAGGAGCTACATATGAAAAAAGAGGGAGAAGACCAGTGCCGGGATCTGGATGAAACGATCCGTAACAGACAGCTTGCGAGAAAAGAGGCTGCTGCAGCACTGGAAAAAAGAAGCAGGAGGATCAGAAGAAAACATTTGTAAAAGTTATCCATAAAGAAAACAGCTTCGTCTCTGCGGTAAACAGAGATGAAGCTGTTTTGAAATCATGAATTATTCTGCTGGATGAATAGCCTCTGTTGGACATGCATCTGCACATGTTCCGCAGTCTAAGCATGCATCAGCGTCGATTACATAATGCTCATCTCCCTGAGAGATAGCTTCTGCAGGACATTCGCTTTCGCATGTTCCACAGCTTACACATTCGTCTGAAATTACATATGCCATAATTAGAATCCTCCTTATCGTAATAACGTTTTAGGCCCCTTTCGGGGTTCTGCATACATTTTAATATATCTTTGTCTGAATTACAAGTATAAAATCAGATACATTATAAAATAATATTAAGTTAGCATTTGCTTACTTTACCTGCAGATTACAAATAGCTGACGGACATGTGAATGTCTGTCCGAGCAGAGAAATTATCCTGCCAAAATACAGGCATTTGTATGATGGAAAATAGTCTGTTAATATACAAAAAAAATAAGAGTATCAAAAAGAAAGTGCGTTTTTGCTGAATTTATTGACAATTCAGACATAAACGGTTATAGTAAAGATACTTGCAAGGAGGCATAACACAGAAAGTTGTGCCTCTTTTGTTCCGTAGCAGAAATCAGAAAACAAATAGAAAGAATGGAGGAATGAAGAATGAAGAAAGCATTGGCAATTGGACTTGCAACAGTAATGGCGGTTTCCATGAGTGCACCGGTATTTGCAGAAGATGGAGGCAAAGGGATTGCAAAAGAGGACCTGAAAGTAGGAGTGATCTATATCGGTGATGAGAATGAAGGTTACACAGCAGCTCATATGAAAGGAATTGATGAGATGGAAGAGAAGCTTGGTCTTGACGATTCTCAGATTATTGAGAAAACTCTCATCGGTGAAGATGAAGGATGCTATGATGCGGCAGCAGACCTTGCAGATCAGGGATGTCAGATCATCTTTGCAAACAGCTTTGGACATGAGACTTATATACTGGAAGCGGCAGGGGAATATCCGGAGGTTCAGTTCTGTCATGCAACAGGAACACAGGCTGCATCCAGCGGACTTTCCAACATGCATAACTATTTTACAAATATTTATGAAGCACGTTACGTGTCAGGTGTAGTTGCAGGTCTGAAACTGAATGAAATGATCGAGGACGGAACAGTAAAAGAAGACGCATGCAAGATGGGCTATGTAGGTGCATTCCCATACGCAGAGGTTATCTCCGGTTATACAGCTTTCTATCTTGGCGCGAAGAGCGTATGCCCGTCTGTAACAATGGAAGTAAAATATACAAACAGCTGGGCAAGCTTTGACCTTGAGAAAGAGTGCGCAGATGCTCTGATCTCTGACGGCTGTGTACTGATCAGCCAGCATGCAGATACAACAGGTGCTCCTACAGCATGCGAAGCAGCAGGCGTTCCATGTGTAGGTTATAATATTGATATGACATCTGTTGCTCCTAACACAGCACTTACTTCTGCATCTATGGACTGGGGCGTATATTATACATACGCAGTACAGTGTATGCTTGACGGCACAGCAATTGATACTGACTGGTGTAAAGGATTTGCAGAAGGTGCAGATAAGATCACAGCTCTCAACGACAAAACTGTAGCAGAGGGTACAGAAGAAAAGGTCAAAGAAGTGGAAGATGCGCTCATTGATGGATCCCTTCATGTATTTGATACATCTGCATTTACAGTAGACGGCAAAGAACTTGATACTTATAAGAAGGATGATACAGAGTATATTTCTGACGGATACTTCCATGAATCTGAATATGGTTCCGCACCTGCATTTGATATTGCGATTGATGGAATTACATCTATTACAGAATAAGAAAATTGCTGGAGCTGCAAAGCGCGGAGCAATTTACGACAGCAGGGCTGCCCGGGCGGCAGCTCTGCTGTTTTCATATCGTACGCGCAAAGGAAGTCTTGAAGTCTTCTGACAGAAGGTTTCTTTTGCTGTATTATGGAGTATACAGGAGAGCAATTCCATAATTCAGAAGTAGGATTAAATGATATCAGCAGTCAAAGAGACAAGACTTTTACTGTGGATTGGATATCATTGGATAAAAGGAGGAAACGATAGTGGGAGAAAACTATGCACTTGAACTTAGAGATATTTCCAAGCGTTTTGGTTCGGTCCAGGCGAATGATCATGTAGATCTCACACTGAGAAAATCGGAGATTCTTGCAATTCTGGGGGAAAACGGAAGCGGAAAGACAACTCTGATGAATATGATCTATGGAATTTATTATCCGGATGAAGGACATATTTTTGTAAATGGAAAAGAAGTAACGATCCGTTCACCGAAAGATTCCTATGAACTGGGAATCGGTATGGTACATCAGCATTTTAAACTGGTAGATGTACTGACAGCAGCAGAGAATATTGTTCTGGGACTTCCGGGAAAGGGAAAGCTGGACATGAAGAAGATCACAGAGGATATTCAGAAGCTGGCAGATAAATATGGCTTTGAATTGGATCTGTCACAGAAGATCTACGAAATGTCCGTTTCCCAGAAGCAGACAGTTGAGATCATAAAGATGCTCTACCGTGGCGCGAGGATTCTGATCCTGGATGAGCCGACCGCAGTTCTGACACCACAGGAGTCTGACCGGTTATTCGATATTTTGAGAAATATGAGAAAAGATGGATGTTCCATTATGATCATCACGCACAAACTCCAGGAAGTTCTGGCGTTATCAGACCGTGTGGCAATACTCAGAAAAGGAAAGTATATTGATACAGTAGAAACAGCTCAGGCAAATGCACAGAGCCTGTCAGAGATGATGGTAGGCGGCAGAGTAGATCTCAATATCGACCGTCCTGAACCGGAGAATGTAAGGAAACGATTAGTAGTCAAAGGTCTGAATTGTAAAAACAAAGAAGAGGTAAAAACTCTGGATGATGTTGATCTGACAGTAAATGCAGGAGAGATTCTGGGTATTGCCGGCATTTCCGGAAGCGGACAGAAAGAATTTCTGGAGGCAATTGCAGGACTCCAGGCAATAGAGAGCGGTTCGATCACCCTGCTTGATGACAATGGAAAAGGAACAGAGCTTGCAGGAATGGATTCTATCTCCATTAATAAAGCAGGAATCAGCCTTGCTTTTGTTCCGGAAGACCGTATTGGTATGGGGCTTGTGGGCGATATGGATATGACTGATAATATGATGCTCAGAAGCTATCGCAATGGCAAAAGTCCATTCCTGGATCGAAAAGGTCCAAAGGCACTGGCATTAAAAATTAAAGAACAGCTTGAAGTCATGACTCCAAGTATTTCTGCACCTGTCCGTCAGATGTCAGGAGGAAATGTACAGAAGGTTCTGGTAGGAAGAGAAATCGCCCAGAATCCGAAAGTGCTTCTGGTAGCTTTCCCGACTCGAGGGGTGGATGTCAATACCTCCCATGTGATCTACCGTCTTCTGAATGAACAGAAGAAAAAAGGGGTTGCAGTAGTCTGTGTTATTGAGGATCTTGATGTAGTTCTTGAACTGTGTGACAGGATTGCAGTGTTCTGCGGAGGTAAAATCAGCGGAATTGAGGATGGAAGAACTGCAACGAAAGAAGGAATCGGGATTCTTATGACGAAGCATGAAAAAGGAGGGACACAGGCATGAAGAAAGAACCTTTCTTACAGGTAAGTAAAAGAAGAAACAAAGCCAGATGGCAGGAACGTCTTCTGATCCGTTTCATTGCATTGATCCTTGCACTGATCGTGTGCGGAGCGGTGATCGTTGCCCTGGTAAAGATGAATCCGGTGGATGTCTATAAGGCAATCTGGGATGGAGCAATGGGTTCGGAACGCCGTCTGTGGCAGACCATACGAGATACAATGGTACTGCTGTGTATTTCCATTGGTCTGGCACCTGCATTTAAAATGAAATTCTGGAACATCGGTGCAGAAGGTCAGATCCTGATCGGTGGTGCCTGCTCTGCTGCCGTCATGATCTATGCAGGAGATAAGATGCCTACAGGGTTACTTCTGATCGTAATGTTTGTGGCAAGTGCACTTGGCGGAATGATCTGGGGAATGATTCCGGCTGTATTTAAAGCAAACTGGAATACAAATGAGACACTGTTTACTCTGATGTTGAATTATGTTGCCATGCAGGTAGTAACTTATTGTATTGTATTCTGGGAAAATCCGAAAGGTTCCAATACAGTCGGTATCATCAATCAGGCTACAAAAGGCGGATGGCTTCCGGAATTGTTCGGACAGAAATATGGCTGGAATGTAGTCATTGTCCTGATTCTGACAGTGGGAATGTTTATTTATCTGAAATACTGTAAGCAGGGCTATGAGATCGCAGTAGTAGGTGAGAGCGAGAATACTGCCAGATATGCCGGTATCCAGGTGAAAAAGGTTATTATCCGTACAATGGCAATCTCCGGTGCAATCTGTGGTATCGCAGGTTTTGTTATTGTCAGCGGAGCCAGCCATACGATTTCCACTGCAACAGCAGGCGGTCGTGGATTTACTGCAATCATTGTTGCATGGCTTTCCAAGTTTAATACATTTATTATGGTTGCAGTTTCCTTTGGCATCGTATTTATGAACCAGGGTGCCGTACAGATCGCAACACAGTATGGACTGAATGAGAATGCTTCCAATGTTCTTCTGGGAATCATTCTGTTTTTCCTGATCGGTGCAGAATTTTTTATCAACTACAGAGTAAAGCGTGCAAAGAAATAGGAGGTAGCGGCAATGAGTGTACTGATAGTTTTTATTCAAAAAGCAATTGTCCAGGGCATCTGTATTCTGTATGGGGCGCTTGGTGAGATTATGACAGAGAAATCCGGTAATCTGAATCTTGGTATTCCGGGAATTATGTATATGGGCGGCATTTCAGGTTTGATGGGAGCTTTCCTCTATGAGAAGGATAATCCTGATCCCAATGCACTTGTGGGTGTACTGATATCGTTTTTGTGTGCGTTTGCATGTGCTGCAATCGGTGGTCTGATCTACAGTATCCTGACTATCACACTTCGTGTAAATCAGAATGTAACAGGTCTTGCACTTACCATTTTTGGTACAGGTTTTGGTAACTTCTTTGGCGGTTCTATTTCCAAGCTTGCAGGCGGTGTAGGACAGATTTCCGTAAAAGTAACAGGAAGTGCCTATACGGCAAAAATCCCGGGATTGTCTAAGATTCCGGTTATCGGAGGTATTTTATTTAATTATGGTTTCCTTACATATCTCTGTATTATTATAGCAGTCCTGTTATCGTTTTTTCTGTTCAAGACAAGAACGGGATTGAATCTCAGGGCAATCGGTGAAAATCCGGGAACTGCAGATGCAGCAGGTATCAATGTTATCAAATATAAATATCTGTCAACCTGTATCGGTGCAGGTCTGGCAGGTCTGGGCGGACTCTATTTCGTAATGGAATATTCAGGAGGAACCTGGACAGACAATGGTTTTGGAGATCGTGGCTGGCTTGCTGTTGCACTGGTAATCTTTGCATTATGGAAACCACTGAATGCAATCTGGGGAGCATTCCTGTTCGGAGCTCTTTATATTCTGTATCTTTATATCCCGGGACTTGGACGAAGCATGCAGGAAGTATTTAAAGCACTGCCTTATGTGGTAACGATTATCGTACTGGTATTCACAAGCTTCCGAAAGAAAAAGGAACACCAGCCGCCTGCTGCGCTGGGACTTCCGTATTTCAGGGAGGAACGATAAAATTAAAAGTTTGCAGTTGATTCCAGAGTAAAATAGTATTATAATATCAGAAGCTATAAAAGCTGAGTAGTATGAAGAAAAATTAAGGAGGAAATATACAATGGCTAAAGTATCAAAAGACATGCTGATCGGTCAGCTTCTTCAGATTGATGCAAATATCGCACCGATTCTTATGAGAGCAGGAATGCATTGCCTTGGATGCCCATCTTCCCAGATGGAATCTCTCGAAGAAGCAGCTATGGTTCATGGACTGGATGTTGATGTACTGGTTAACCAGATCAATGATTTTCTTGGAGAATAATCTTCCTGAAAGGTAATCATATGACGGACTATGACAATTGTTGAATTGTCATAGACTGACATGTAAAAAGGATGTTCTGAATAAGTTCAGGACATCCTTTTTTGAGAAATCTGTAATTTACTATGGTATAAGAAAAGAGCTTTCAGATGAAAACTGAATGCTCTTTTAATTATGAAAATTATTACAGTTGAATCAGCTGCTGAAGGGCAGAATCGGAAATCAGTTCTCCATGTTCTGTCAGATAAGCTTCTCCTGAAAGAGAGAAAGCCTTTCCCTGTCCATATTCCGTAAGAATATTACATACCCTGTTAAAATCCTCCGGAGAAAGTGATGACTGGTGAAGTACCAGTTTGTAAAGCTCATCGGCCGGATCTTTGTACAGGGTGTTTGTACCGGTAAAATAGCCGTTCAGTCCATGGGCGGCCGCAATCACATCGTCCAGTGTGTCGAACTCATAGAGACGGATAAGATTTACATCAGGAACCTGAGTATCGTCATTTTCCTTTGCTCCGGTATTCTGAGCAGATTTGCCATCTTTTGTCTGAGTACTCTTCATCTTTGCTTCGTAAAGCTTCTGGAAGATATCAATAATATTGTCTGCACCGTCAAGCTGAAGAGTATCTGTCTTATCATTTTCTCTGAATGGAGCAAATTTGGAGAAACGGGTATCCAGTTCTTCAGGATCCTCTACTTTGGTAATAATCAGGATGATGCTCTCGGTACTCACCGGGATGGCCTCGATCATTAATGGAATATTATCTGCCTCAAAACCAAACTGTATCTGTGCCTGCTGCATCATATCGCGGAAAAGTTTCTTGGCTTTCTCAGTGCCGTAAGCCAGTTCACTGATACGGATTTGATGGTTCTCCAGGTCTTCTCTTGTCAGTGTGCAGCGTATCTGGTTGTCGTTGATCTTTTCTATCTTCATGTTGTCACATCCTATTCTGAATAACATTGAATTATCTGGCAGCTTCATAATTGCCTGTGAAAATCCATTAAAAGTGTTTCTGATAATGAAAATTTAACTTTTGAAAGCTGCGGACAATTACGGATAAATTAAAAGTTACTATTGTTTTTTTGAACAGCAATTTTAAAGGATTGCCATAGATGCGCTGCCTTTGGAAAATTGCTGTAAGTAACTTCAAAAATTCTATTGTCTGACTGTGAATTTATAAAATTTTATACACTATATTATATAACACAGAACTGCAAAATGTAAAGATAAGTAATCAACCAAAATATTAAATTTTTAGAAACAAAACAGAAAAAAATACATAAATGAAGAAAAACACTTGCATCTGTTTGCCAGATGGATATAATGAAAACAGAAGAAGCAGTAAACCTGCGGTTCACATAAGCGAAGATCTGAAACATTAACCAAAGTGATCTTTTATTTCTAAACTTCATTGCCGTTTTTCATGCAGCGTTCCTGCTGTGGCAATGTACAGGTAAAATTTCCATGATGATAAGAAGATGATAAGAAGTTGAAACGTTACTGTTCACTCTGTTCACAGTAACGATAAAACAGGTGCAGGGATATTGTTTTTTCAACAGCCGATAAGGTGCTTTCTAAAAAATCTTATGAAAGAAGGGAGGTAAGCTTACGGAAAATATATCACGGGCAACCAAAAAGAGCATGCGTAAACCACTGGAAAAAGAATTGAAGAGTTATCGTGAACAGGGAATTTCTCTGTATCTGAATGGTATACTCAGTAATCCGAAAACAATTGCAAAAGCCTGTCAGATTGCAGAAGGTGGTGGATACATGCGTGATTACGTTGAAGATGAAAAAGGACGGATCGCTCGTGTGGATTTTGATTTCGTCAAAGAAAAATAACAAAAGAGAAAGCTGCCCGAACAGATTCTGAACCAGTCCCCCCGATGTTCATAATGCCTTCGGGCAGCATAAGAATATAATTACGCATATCTTAAAAATTTGTGAAAAATACGATTTTGCAATACAATTGTAATATTTTATGGTATACTTAAGCCAGTATCATCAAGTTACCGATACAGTTGATAATACTGGTACATCATACTCAAAATAACTATATGAAATACCTTTCTGTGAGCTGATGTATCAATAGCGATCGTGTTACTGTCTGCTTTGTTTCCGGTAACACAATATTTACTGAAAGGAAAAATACTATGAATAAAAAGTATAAACCAGTTATCGCAGTTGCCGTTTTGGTCATTCTTGTTGCGATTCTTGGAATTGTCACTCATGTAGTAATGAAGTACATACCATCTTCTGAGAAAATGGATCTGAATGAATATTATGGAGAAATGGCAGATGGGGAGATTGCCCTGGTCATTGGAACTGAGAAACTGGAAGAACGTGGTCTGGTGGACGGAGACAGAGTCTATTTACCACTGGATGTGGTGAATACTTATCTGAACCAGAGATATTACTGGGATTCTGCCAATCAGCAGATACTTTATGCAACACCTTCGGAGCTGACTTCTGCGAGTGCATCATCTGAGGCAGGAGATAAGGTATGGGTGAAAGATGATAAAGTGTATCTGAATCTTACTTATGTGCAGGAATTTACAGATCTTGATGCATACATCACAAAAGATCCATACAGGATTGCCATACAGTATAAATTCAAAAATGTAAAAACAGTCACAGTTAAGAAGAATACAAGCATACGTTACCGCGGTGGAATCAAATCGGCTATTCTTACTTCTGTAAAGAAAGGTACAAAGCTTCGTCTTATCGAAGAATTGGAGAATTGGGATCAGGTAGCTACGGATGACGGATATATCGGTTATATAGATAAGAAGAAAGTGGCAGAAGCAGAGAAGACAAAATTTGAACGAAGCTTTAAGAGGGAACAGTACTCCTATCTTACTATGGACAGCAAGGTTAATATGGTGTGGCATCAGGTGACTTCCACAGATGCCAATGCTTATTTTGCGGATGCGACAGCAAATATGACAGGTGTGAATGTGATCTCGCCTACCTGGTTCTATCTGACAGATACTTCAGGAAACATTGCAAGCATTGCGAGTGCAGATTATGTATCACAGGCTCATGAAAAGGGGCTTCAGGTATGGGGACTGATCGACAACTTTACACAGGAAGTAAGTACAACGGAAACACTTTCCAGCACTGCGGCGAGACAGAATATTATCAGTCAGCTGATCCAGGCAGCCCAAGATGTGGGAATGGATGGCATTAATGTGGATTTTGAATCTCTCAGCGAGGATGTGGGAACTCATTTTCTGGAATTTCTGAGAGAACTTTCCATAGAGTGTCATAAGAATAATCTGGTTCTTTCAGTGGATAATCCGGTTCCTGAGGATTTTACAAGCCATTATGACCGGGCTGAGCAGGGAAGGGTTGTAGATTATGTGATCATCATGGGATATGACGAGCATTATGTAGGATCTGAAGCCGGTTCTGTGGCATCTCTTCCATGGGTGGAACAGGGAATCCAGGATACACTGGATGAGGTTCCGGCTGAACGTGTGATCAATGCCATTCCGTTTTATACCAGACTGTGGAGGACCACAGGGGGAAATGTAACCAGTGAAGCGATCGGTATGGATCAGGCGCAGCAGACAATTGCAGATAATAATGTGGAAACCTACTGGGATAAGACCACTTCCCAGAATTATGGAAAATATGATATAGATAATTCTACCTATCAGATCTGGCTTGAGGATGCTCAGTCAGTTGCAGAGAAAGTGAAGCTGGTATCCAAATATGACCTTGCAGGAGTTTCTGCATGGAAGCTTGGATTTGAAAACAACGGAATCTGGCAGGTAATCTCGGACAATCTGAATAATTAAAAGTTCTGCATCAGCAGGCTATAAAAACATCTTCTGAAACATATATTAATATAGAATTTTATGAAATACTGATTGCATTATTTTATGGAATTGCTATAGCCAGTCTACAGGAACAGTGAATTTTCCCGTAGACTGTAAAAGATGTCTCAGGAGGTGTTTTTAGTTTGAAAAAATATGGACTGGAATTAATGTTAGGGTGTCTGCTTCTTGTCAGTTTTCTCATTCTGTCAAAACAGGCAGCTGAAGTTTCAGAGACTATGAGTTCAACAGAAAATTCAAAAATCATTCTGGTAGATGCAGGACATGGTGGAGCGGATCCGGGAATGATCGGAGTGAACGGACTGGAAGAAAAGGGGATAAATCTTCAGATTGCCGTAAAATTAAAGGATTCTCTGGAAAAACAAGGATTTTCTGTAATCATGACAAGGGAAGAAGATAAGGGCCTTTATGAGGAGGACAGCAGAAATCAGAAAGCACAGGATATGCAGTGCAGGATTGCTATGATAAAGAAATACAGACCTGTGCTGTGCATAAGTGTTCATCAGAACAGCTATCAGGATTCGTCTGTATGCGGTCCACAGGTGTTTTATTATGAAGATTCTGTCCGGGGAAAGAATCTGGCAGAGTTTATCCAGGAAGAACTGAATCTGGGACTGAAAGTAAAACGCCCTCGTGTGGCAAAAGGTAATAAAACCTATTATCTGTTAAAAAGAAGTGAAAGTGTTTTGAATATTGTAGAGTGTGGTTTTCTTACAAATCCGGAAGAGGCCGGACTTCTCTGCAAAGAAGAATATCAGAATAAAATAGTGGAAGCTATAGTGAAAGGGATTGAACAATATCTGAAGCAACAAAAAATTTAAAATGTTTAATTTATGTGAACTTGCTTTTAATAAGTAGGGATTTTTGCTATACTGATACTTGTTTGATAAAATCCCCCGGAGGTAGGAGTATCTGCATGGCGGGGAAATGTACAGGGAGAAATTATGCTTGGAATTATTTATCTGCTTCTGGCAGGAATGCTGGGCTGTGAAGCATCGAAAATGCTGACAGGAGAGGGAAAGAGTGTGTCAGGTATTAATCGTATCTGGCTCATGCTTCCGGCTTCTTTTGGAGTCGGAACACTTTTACTGACCTGGATGGTATATATTATTTCCTGGTTTTTCAGTGTTGTGGGAAAAGCTGAAAATCCACTTTTGTATGGAAATATTATCGGGATGACAGGTGCAGCAGTTATTATGATACTGCTCAGCGTACAGAAATACAGAAAACAGGGAAGTTACAGGATATGGAATATTGATAAAACACAGGATAAGCGCAGATTAAAAAAGGAAATATTACTCTTTGGTCTGCTGATTGTATTTATTACATATATGATGTTTTATGTATTCTATATAAAAGACGGAATCCTGTATTCCGGCCTGACTGTGTATGGAGATTATGCACCACATACGGCGATGATGCGTTCTTTTTCTGCAGGAAATAATTTTCCCACACAGTATCCTCATTATGGAGGTGCAGATGTAAAGTATCATTTTATGTTTCAGTTTCTCACAGGAAATCTGGAATATCTTGGAATGCGTATGGACTTTGCCTATAATATCGTAAGTACCTTGTCGCTTGTGGGATTTCTTATGCTGTTATATCAGCTTGCACTTAGGATCACAGGCAAAATGTGCTGCGGTGTACTGGCATTGTTTCTGTTCTTTTTCAGAAGCGGAATGGCTTTTTTCAGATTTGTATGGGAGCATATCCAGGCAGGGAATCTTGTGGAAACCCTGGAAGAAAATACTTCCTTTATCGGATATACTGTCAATGAGAACTGGGGATTGTGGAACTTTAATGTTTATCTTAATCAGAGGCATCTGGCATTTGGACTTCTGATGGTGACTTTGGCGCTATATCTGTTTATGGACTGGCTGGAAGCCGGGACGGCACATGAAGAGAAGGGAATACTCTGGATAAAAAACAGAATCTTTTCGAAGGAAGGATGGAAAAGCAGAAATCTGGATCAGGCACTGCTTATGGGAATGTTTCTGGGTCTGTGTGCGTTCTGGAATGGGGCAGCAGTGATCGGTGGTCTGCTGATTTTGTGCGGCTTTGCGATTTTCTCGGATGGAAAAGTGGATTACGCTGTCATGGCGGGGGTATCCATCTTCTTTTCCTGGCTTCAGTCAAAGATTTTTGTTGTTGGAAGTGCTATGAGTCCTCAGATTTATCTGGGATTTCTGGCAGAGGATAAGACTGTCCCGGGAGTTGTGAAATATCTGTTCTGGATGAGCGGAGTTTTTTTCCTTGGGCTGGTACTAATGGTATGGTTTATGAGAAGACGGGAGAGAGCAATCCTTGTGAGTTTCCTGTTTCCGGTGATTTTTGCTTTTGTGCTTCTGATGACACCGGATATTAATGTAAACCATAAATATATCATGATATCATATGCGTTTCTGACGATTTTCTGGGCATGGGCAGTATGCAGTCTTTGGAAAGGGAGAAATGGGCAGTCCGGGATACAAAAAACTATGGGAAAGATACTGGCAATAGTATTGGTGATATCTCTGAGTGTGACCGGGATTTATGACTTTGTGGTGATCATAAAGGGAAATGGTCCGGGCAGACGTGTGACTGTAAATATGAACAGCGAGCTGACCCAATGGCTGGAGGAGAATCTGGAGAAAAACGATCTTTTACTTACTCCTGAGTACAGCATGAATGAAGTGACGATGTCCGGAGCTATGCTTTACTGTGGATGGCCATACTACGCATGGTCTGCAGGCTATGATACGAATTACAGGGCTGCACAGGCTGTAACGATATACACCACATCTGACAGTGAAACATTGAAAAAAACAGTACAACAGGAAAAAATAACATATATCCTGTTTGAAGAAGGTTCGGAATTTGAACAGCAGGAATGTCGTGAGGAGACAATTGCTGCAGCATATGAAAAGGTTTATGAGACTCAGGATGGACGAATACGAATCTATAAAACAACAGAATAATCCTCAAATGCATTATTACGGGGATTACTCCGGATTTATGATTATGAGCCGGGTGATCACAGATTTACAGAGATAAGAGAGAATGTGTAAGATTATAGTAACCACAATAATTTTATAAATGATTAAGGAGGACGTACGGATGAAGAAATGGGCACCGAGAGTGCTTCTTGCAGCAGCTCTTGCAGGGCTGTCTGCATTTCTGTTAAAGGGAGATGTATGGACATTCTGGACCTGGTGGCTGTTGGCATTTCTGATGGGAATGGTTGCAATGCCTGTGACAGGGAGACTGTTTGCCGGATTTGAGGACAAAGGCTGGATGTTTTCAAAAGTGCTGGCGATTACTGTGACAGGTTTTCTTACGTGGTTTCTGGTAACTGCGAAGATACTGCCATTTACTGCAGCGACATGTATCGGTGTGTCTGTTGTATGTGCTGTTGGCTGTGGGGTTTTATATCATTTTCAGGGAAAAAATGGAATTGACTGCTTTCCGTCCGGAAAGGTAAATCTGATTTACGGAGAGGAAATTCTGTTCTTTATATTTTTCCTGATGTGGACTTATTTTGCAGGATTCCGTCCGCAGGCATACGGAACTGAGAAATTTATGGATTATGGTTTCATGGAAGCCATGATGAGAAGTACGACACTTCCTGCAAGAGATCTGTGGTATTCAGAAGGTACGATCAATTATTATTATGGCGGACAGTATTTTGCAGTATTTCTGACGAAGCTGACTGGCAGTAAAGTAGAACTCACTTACAATCTGATGCGTACTTTTGTGGCTGCATTTGCGTTTGTGCTTCCGTTTTCACTGGTTCGTCAGATGTCTGTGGACAGGCTTAAAGGAAGCCTGACAGGAAAGAAACGTTGTGTGCCGGCAGTGACCGGGATCATAGCAGGACTTTCTGTATCAATTGCGGGAAATATGCATTATGTGGTTTACAGTAAGGTCATTCCATGGCTCCAGAAGCTGCAGGGAAAAGAAGCGGACAGCTACTGGTTCCCGGATGCGACCCGTTATATTGGATACAATCCGGATGTGCCGGACAAGACGATCCATGAATTTCCATGTTATTCCTTTGTGTTGGGAGATCTCCATGCCCATGTGGTAAATGTAATGTTTGTGCTGTTTCTGGTGGGACTTCTTTATGCGTGGATGCGAAGTGTGCGGATGAGAGAAGCAGTGATCATGAAACCGGGCCGGAAACAGTTCTGGAAAAAACAGCTGTTGATTCCGCATATCCTGCTGGCTGCAGTGATGATCGGTATGTTCCGGTTTACGAATTTCTGGGATTTTATTATTTATTTCGTGGTGACCGGTGGAGTGGTGCTGTTTACCAATATCGTTCAGTTTGATGGTAAAGTGAAGAGGATTCTGGCAGTGACTGCGGTTCAGGCAGTGGAGATCATTGTGATCTCATACGTTGTTTCTCTGCCGTTTACTTTGCAGTTTGACAGTATGTTTAAAGGTGTGGGAATTGCGCAGAATCATTCTATGATCCATCAGCTGCTGATTTTGTGGGGACTGCCTGTGGTTCTGACAGTTCTGCTGATCATCTGTATCATCTGGGAGAAGCTTCGTGGTGGTGCGAACAGAAGTCTGTATAAACTGATGAAAGCAATCTCTGTGCCGGATCTGTTTGCGATTGTCATGGGACTCTGTGCAATCGGGCTGATCGTGATTCCGGAGTTGGTTTATGTAAGAGATATTTACGAAAATGGAAACGCCAGGGCGAATACTATGTTTAAGCTGACTTATCAGGCGTATATGCTGTTTGGGATGACCATGGGATATGGTATTTTCCGTATGCTGGTGGCTACACGTAAGAAAGTGTTTAAGGTTGTGTCAGTGATCGGTCTGGTACTGCTTTGCTGGACCTTTGGTTATTTTGGAAACAGTGTGTATGCGTGGTTTGGAAAGGTATGGGAGCCTTCTGAATATAAAGGATTGAATGCGACATCTTTCCTGTCAAATGATTTCACAGAGGATGTGGCTGGTATTAAATGGCTGAAGAAGAATGTGAAAGGGTCACCGGTTGTGCTTGAGGCGAACGGGGACAGCTATAGTGGCTATGAGCGTGTTTCTGCTATGACAGGGCTTCCGACTGTGCTGGGATGGTATGTGCATGAGTGGCTGTGGAGAGATGATACTGCGGACTTGAATGAGAAGAGCGCGGATATTGAGAGTATTTATACTTCTTCGGATGAGGAGTATGTGAAGGAGCTGCTGGAAGAGTATGATGTTTCTTATATTTTTGTCGGATCGAAGGAGAGGGAGAAATATGGGGGGACATTGAATGAGGATGTGCTGAAGTCACTTGGAGAAGTGGTGTTCCAGGATGAGGTGTATAGTACTTATATTCTTAAGGTTAATAAGTAAGGGAGTGAAAAATGGCGGCAGTTTTGCCGTCATTTTTTGCGTTTTTGTAAAGAATATTGCGGGTAATCTTTGATGATCAAAAGGGACGCGTAAAAAAATATTTCATTTCCTGTGCGGTTTCGGGCACTAAGATATTCTAAGCCGCTAAAAATCTGCTAAAAGCATGAGAAATCAGAGCCAAACTCGCCTGCGGCTCAGACAGTGTCTCTGATTTCTCATAACGCAGATTTTTGCCGGCTAAGAATATCTAAGTACCCTGCAAATGCACAGGAAATGAAATATTTTTTTACGCTGGTTATTGATTGGAATGGTTTTGGGGAAATAATTATCAGGTGGAAAAGAGGGAAAAAGTGAAATTTACAGATATAGATTACGATTGTATTATGATAATGTATGTGCAATGTATATAAGAAAAATATGTTGCTACAGTGGAAAAATGAAAAGATGACACTATATAAGTAGTAGGAGAAAATGAGGATTGTGAATATTTACATGACAGGAAAGGAGTTTTAAAATGAGGAATCGAATAATTCAGGTTAGACATTATAGCAGGAAAATGATGATTATGATGTTGACAGGAGCAATTTGCTGTAGTTCATGTTTTTGTCAAACAGCTTTTGCGAAAACCAGCAAAGTAAGGGTTTACGATGCGGAAAAAGGAACCACAAGCTTCACATCTTTTACATATTCGGATAATAAAAAGGATGAATCACTGGCACCGTCGGAGGGAACAGGAGCGATTTCATCTGCTTCTCAGAAGGCGGTTATTTTCCATCAGGCAGATGGGTCTACGATAATAAGAAAAGCAGACAGTAATGGAAAAGTGACACTTCCAGCAATAAGAAATCAGACAGGATATACTTTTCTTGGATGGAGCACGAAGCCGGATCAGACTCAGAATCCGCAGTATCAGGCGGGACAGGTGATACAGGTAAGGAAGAAAACCCATTTATATGCAGTTATGTATAACTGGCAACAGGAGCCGGATATTCAGGTCAATAATCTGGCAGCTCAGCTGTCGGAGTATTCCGGAATTATTTTTGTGGGAGATTCCAGAACGTATTTTATGCAGAAAACTCTTCTTCGGGAATATGGAAAGGATGCAGTTGCAAAAGTATCATTTGTGTGTAAGACAGGGGAGGGACTGAGCTGGTTTGAAACAGCAGGAGAGAGAGTAATGAGAAGTGAAATTGCCCGTCTGCAGTCAGATTCAGATAAGCCCGTAGCAGTTATTTTTAATCTTGGTGTGAATGATCTTTCGAGTCATAATTCCGGGAATGGGGTTGATTATAAAGGCGAGGCAAATGCATATCTTGCGCGTATGAACACTCTTGCAGAGGAACTTGAAAGTGACTGCAGATTGTTTTATATGTCTGTGAATCCGGTAAATACAGCAATGAAACCAACTCGAAAAGAAGCGCAGTTACGTTACTTTAATGACAGATTGCAGAGCAGGTTAAATAAGAGATTTCAATGGATAGATACCTATAAATATCTGATGAAGAATGGTTACAGTACATACAATGAGTTTAAGGGAAATATAGATGACGGCGTTCACTATTCTACATGTACCTATAAAAGAATTTATAAATATTGTATAAATGCGATCAGATAATGCTTTTTGATTTATACACAAATTATAATCTTGTTTCAGGTAAGCAGTATAAGCAGAAGTTAAGGCCACAGAACTCACAAAAGAAAGGGTATATGTATTGCCTGATAAATTAAGAGATTGATGTACGAGCTGACAGGAGAAATATTTTCTGTCAGCTTGTTATTTGTTTGGTTGGATAATGGAGAATATCTGTTTGCCAAAGAAGAAACATTTGACGAATTTTTGTCTCTGTTGTATCATGAACATACAAAACGAAAATAAAGTAAGAGGAATATTGTTATATAAAATACAGAACAGATAAGAAAGCAGGAATAAAATGAAAGCAGAAGTTGTATCCATGACAGCGGATAATCTTGATATGGAGGCTATCCGGCGTGGTGGAGATATTTTGAAACAGGGTGGTCTGGTTGCATTTCCTACGGAGACTGTTTATGGTCTTGGTGGAGATGCGTTGAACCCGCAGGCTTCTATGAAAATTTATGCGGCGAAGGGCAGACCTTCGGATAATCCGCTGATCGTGCATATTGCAGAGTTTGATAAGCTGGCTCCGATTGTAGCTGAGGTTCCGGAGAAGGCGAAGATTTTGGCAGAGAAGTACTGGCCGGGTCCGCTGACTATGATTTTTCCGAAGTCGGATCTTGTACCACAGGAGACTACGGGTGGTCTGGACAGTGTGGCGGTTCGTTTTCCGAGTGACAGGATCGCGCAGGAACTTATCAAGGCAGCAGGTGGTTATGTGGCTGCGCCCAGTGCCAACACTTCAGGCAGACCCAGTCCGACTACTGCACAGCATGTAGAGGAGGATCTTGGCGAGGCGATTGAGATGATTATTGACGGAGGCCAGGTGGGAATCGGTCTTGAGTCTACGATCGTTGATTTTACTGAGGATGTGCCGGTGGTTTTACGTCCGGGTTATATTTCTCTGGAGATGCTTCAGGAGACTCTGGGGGATGTAAGGATGGACAAGGGGCTGATTGCGGCTGACAGCAAAGTACGTCCGAAAGCACCGGGTATGAAATATCGCCATTATGCACCGAAGGCAGATCTGGCAATTGTTGAGGGACCGGAGGAAGCTGTTGTGAAGAAAATCAATGAGCTGGCTGCGGAAGCGAAAGCACACGGTGAGCAGGTCGGAATTATTGCAACGGACGAGACAAAGGACAGATATCCCGAAGGTCTGGTAGTCAGCATCGGAAGTCGGAAAGAAGAGGAAACAATCGCCCATCATTTATATGAAGTGCTTCGTGATTTTGACCAGAGTGCGGTCAGGTCTATTTATTCAGAAGCGTTTTATACACCAAGAATGGGACAGGCCATTATGAACCGTCTGCTGAAAGCAGCGGGACATAAGATCATACAGGTGGTATGATATAATCAGGTAGTGAAGCAGATATATGCCTGACTATATAATCTTATCAGCAGTAATGGCCAGATGGATAATGAAGATTCATTTAAATAGTCTGCTGAAGAGGTAAAGAAAATAAATTAATTTCAGGAGGAAGATTAATGATAGCTCTAGGATGTGATCACGGTGGATATGAATTAAAACAGGAGATTAAGAAATATCTGGATGAGAAAGGAATTGAATATAAAGATTATGGATGTGACAGTCTGGATTCCGTAGATTATCCGGTATATGCAAAGAAGGTTGCACATGCAATTCTTGACGGCGAATGTGAGAAGGGAATCCTGATCTGCGGAACAGGTATCGGAATTTCCATTACAGCAAACAAGTTTAAAGGAATCAGAGCTGCAGTCTGCACAGATTGTTTTACAGCAGAGGCTACAAGACTTCACAATGATGCCAATATCCTTGCACTTGGCGGAAGAGTGGTAGGACCTGGGCTGGCATTGAAGATTGTGGATACATTTTTGAATACACCGTTTTCCAATGATGAGAGACATATCAGAAGAATTAATCAGATAGAGACTGAATAAGTCATAAAATAAGAAAAATGATAAAACAGCCAGAGCCTGCATGATTATAGTAATTCTCTCACATGTATGATGAATGGGAATTGCTGTAGAGTAAAGTGTGAAGTTCTGGCTGTGTCAGTTATAAGCAGATAATGGTTACTGTTTGCTCCGTTCACAGTAACGGACAATGTGCTGCTTTTATGAAGCAGATGAATGGTGAAGTATGTGAAGGGGAGGTGTGGAAAATGGATGTAAATCATAAACGCACAGATTATTTATCATGGGATGAATATTTTATGGGAGTTGCCATGATGTCAGGGATGCGTTCCAAGGATCCGAATTCTCAGGTAGGTGCCTGTATTGTGAGTGAGGATAATAAAATCCTGTCCATGGGTTATAATGGTTTTCCAAAGGGCTGTTCAGATGATGAATTTCCATGGGCAAGAGAGGGTGACAGTCTTCATACGAAATATTTTTATGTGACCCACAGTGAGCTGAATGCGATCCTTAATTACAGGGGAGGAAGTCTGGAAGGTGCAAAGCTTTATGTTTCCCTTTTTCCATGTAATGAATGTGCCAAGGCAATTATTCAGGCAGGTATTAAGACGATTGTCTATGACTGCGATAAATATGCAGACACGCCGGCAGTGATCGCTTCCAAGAGAATGCTGGATGCAGCCGGGGTCCGTTATTATAAATACAACCGGACAGGACGTAAGATTACAATAGAAGTGTGATTTGGCATATTCATGCCAAAACACCTCGCAGGATAGTGGTGTGTGAACAGTAACCATTACTGAGAACAGAGTGAATAGTAAACAGATTTTACGTTACTGTTCACTCCGTTCACAGTAACGTAGCCAAAATTCATTCCAGATTGC